>CAZNVX010000228.1:0-5703 GCA_964576225.1 uncultured Christensenellaceae bacterium | reverse complement strand
GAAATGAAAAATATCTTTTTCGTGTACCTCCTATTTCTTTGGAAGAATGGTTAGAAGAGCCGTATGCGTCTCCTGATGAATGGCTGGATTACAATATTGAAGCTGTAAAACGGGATGTTGGGATAGGGATAGTCTTGGGACTTTTTAAAAAAAAATTGAAACCTCCAATTGGTAGAAACTTTCCACCTTATCATGAAGCGACTAAAGAAGAAAAAAAAGAGTTGCGACAATGGGCAAAAGACACCTTTCTAAAATGATATTACCTAAATGAGCCTAATGTAAACCCAAGGAGAATTATAATATTATGTTGCACCAACGTATTATTGGATATAAATCCAACTCATTTAAGGTGCTATTGAAAACTCGAATAATACAACGTATTTAGGGATAATTCGCTTTATATAAAATCTGTTGTGCAAATCTATGTATTATATTATATATAAAACACAACAAAGTGGGTTCCAAGCGCTGTCGGCCTAATAAAATTATTACTTAACAAACTTAACAAACAGGCGTATAATAATCCCATTGTGAAACAGATAACGATTAGGGATATTGCCCGGGAAGCCGGCGTATCGATGGCTGCCGTCAGCTATGTCCTCAACAACAAAAAAGGCGTGGGCGCGGAAACGCGCAAAAAAATTGAGCGGGCCATTGAAATGAACAACTACCGCCCAAACCTGCGCTCCAAGAGTCTCGCTCTCGGCAAAAATTACAGCATTCATGCCGTGTTACGGCGTGAGGCGGCGCCCGCGTGCAAGGCTTTCTATTTCAACGTGATCGCCCAGATGGTCGAACAGATGTCGGGGCAGTTCAGTGTGGTGCCCGTTTTCCAGTCAGATGACACGCACAAGGATAAAAGCCTGCTTGAAATCGTTCGCAGCAGCAGCACGGACGGCATTATCGCGTTTCAGGGTATGATGCCGGATATTAACGCTGAACTCGAAAAGCATAAGATTCCTCTCGTTGTCATCAATCCCGGGATTGAGGCTGCGGCCGCGACGTCCGTGATTCTTGATTTTGAAAAGCTTGCGTATCAGGCGACATCCTATTTAACCGAACGGGGCCACCGCGAAATCGGTATGATCGGCATGCAATGCATGCCGCTGTTTTATGACCAGACAGTCCGCGGTTTTACCAGCGCGCTCAAAGAAGCCGGCATCAGCCCAAACGCCGCATGGATTCGCGGTGAGGCAGACTGCGAAGCCGGGGCGGTGCGCGCCATGGAAAACATGCTCAAATGCGAAACGCCCACTGCGGTCTTCTGTGCGCAGGATAACTTCGCGATCTGTGCGATGAGCGTTTGCGCGGCGCGGGGGCTGCGCGTACCTGACGACATCTCCTTTATCGCCATTGACGACGTGCCTGAAGCGCGGTACCTCAATCCGCCGCTGACGACCATACCGGTATCTCCCGCTGAGATAGCAAAGGCCGCGCTCGCGCTTATTCTGCAGAAAATGAAGGACGGCAGCCCCGAATCCATCGTGCTGCCGTCTCATCATATCGCCGCTCGCGGTTCAGTCCGCTCTATTCAGCCAACACCCCTTTGATCCATTCCACGCTCTTGCGGATATTCTCTTCCGAGCCGTCGCATTCAATGGAAATGTCGCCGTCGAAATTGCGCTCCTTCATGTAGTTCAGTATTTTGCGGATATTGTCCGCGTTGACGCCGGCGCCGATCGGTACTGCGGACATGCCGATACCGGTCTCTTCGCCGCGCAGCGCTGCCGCGAGACCCGGGTCCACATCCTTGATATGCGAGGAAACTATGTATTTCTCGAGCTCCTTATAATATTCCAGCGGGTCGTGACCCTGAATAAATGTATTGCCCGTGTCGAAGTTGACGCGCAGATACTCGTCTTCAAAATAGGATAGGAGCTTGAGCATAAACTCGCCGTCGCCCGTGTAGGGGCCGTGCGGTTCGATGCAGATAACGATGTCGTAGTCATGCGCCCATTTTAAGATCTCCGTGTAGTTCCCGATCGTGATCTTGAGCATCTCGTCGCGCGGCATATCGGGTGCCTGTCCGGAGTCAACACTGTCCACCTTGGGTGCGCCGAGCTCCTTTGCGTAACGGATGACCTGGGTGTAGTAGGGGATGCCGTAATAAGCGCCCTGCGGTCCGAAAATCGGATAACTCGCGTCTAGCATGGAGAGCTGGAGCCCATGCTTGTCAAGCAGGCGCTTGATGGGATACGGGTTGTCGAGGATGGACAGGCTGGGATCATAACCGAGTGATGAAATGAAATAATAGCCGTATACGGTGCCGGCTTCGAGATATTTCAGATCATACTTCACCGCCGACGCGACTGCGTCGTTGAAATTCCCGGACTGGCCGCGCCAGTTGTCCGCATGCATACCGAGACGAATACCCATTGATTTTTCCTCCTTCTACAATTTGGATGATTTTGCGAAGCTGATCACTCCGCTGATTTGATTATACTTAAGCGCTTAAGTTATGTCAATGAACCGGGACGGGTATTGAACGGCATCGTGAAAAAAACACGCTAATAAGCTCTGTTGCGTCAGGAAAAGGGCGCCGCGTCAATTCAAATCGCGCTGCCGGCATCCAAACGCGCATAATTGGCTACGGGGATTTGTAGTATGGTATATAAAAGTGCATTGGCGGGTTGCTTATGCTGTCTGTATTCACAGTGCTGCTGAATTTTATTGCCGGTTCTTTTCTGATTGTTTATGGGGTTCATGTCCTGGGAAAAACGCTGGAAAGAACGGGTTCGCGGCTGCTTCACAAAGCGATGCGCACTTTTACAAAGAACAGCTGGGCAGCCTTTTTAACGGGGACGCTGGCTACCGGGGTGGTGCAAAGCAGCAGCGCCGTCACGATAATAACCATTGGCTTTATTGATGCGGGCTACATGACGCTTGAAAGCGCGGTGGGCATCATTCTGGGCGCCAATATCGGCACCACGCTCACGGCGCAGCTGATGAGCTTTAACATATCCCAATTCGCATGGCACATCCTCATCGCGGGGAGCGTGCTCTGGCTGGGGCTGATTCCAAAGCTGGAAGCGGCGGGAAAAGCGATCACGGCGGTGGGGCTGCTGTTCTCGGGGCTGAACATACTGGGTCAGAGCGTCGCGGTGATTCAGGACAACGCGGTGGTGGCGGGATGGCTGCAAGCGCACGCCGCCAGCCCGTTGCTGTGCCTGCTGTTTGGCGTTGTGGTCACGATGCTGGTGCAGAGCAGCAGCGCCACCGTGGGGCTCACCATATTGCTTTTTGGCAGCGGTTTGATGCCGCTTGAGTCCGCCGTGGCGCTGACGCTGGGGGACAATATCGGCACCTGCGCGACGGCGCAGATCGCCAGCCTGCGTTCGGGGCTGGCGGGGCGTCGCGTCGCGTGGGCGCATACGCTGTACAACATACTCGGCGCGGCGGCGGCCTTCGCATTGCTGCCGCAGTTCTGCGCACTGGTGGAATGGTTCACACGTGCGGTGGGGCAGGACGCGGGGCGGCTGGTCGCCAATACCCACACGGTATTTAATGTGCTGGGTGCCGTCGTTTTTCTGCCGTTTGCGAAGCCCTATGCGCGCTTGATGCAATGGGTTGTACCGGGGCGGCGTCGCTTGCCTGCGCAGCGGCGGAGGCTGAAACGCCATTGCGCGGCATAAACGAGCTGCGCCGCCACACAGACAGAAAAACGCCGGTGAGCGCGGCATCGGTGAGATGGTTAAAATCACCGAAGCTGACGAACGGCAGATGTACGGACAGCCCTTCGAGCAGCCCTAAGTTCAGCAGCACAAACAGCACAAAACGGATCGCAAAGTAGGCGCTGACACCGACGCACAGCAGACGGCCGAAGAGGTGCTCCGTTTTCAGGCTGCGGATGAACATCAGGGCGAGCATAGCGGCAAACACGGCAATGATGCCGATGCCGAACAGCCAGCCGTATGCGCTGATGGCTGTGGTGAGCACGTAACCGGTTCTGCTGGCGTCCAGACTTCTGGTTCCCCATAGCGCGAATTCCGGCGACGGTCCGATTAGCTGCGCGCTGCTCAGCATCGACTTTGGCCCGCTGTAGCCCCCGGTCGATTCGAGTATGGCATGATATCCGGCGCTCATCATGTTGAGGGCAAGCACAAGCGCCGTGAGCAGCACAACTGCGCAGCCGGCAGCGCTCAGCCAGCGCCGCGCCCTGCCCAGCGGGCTGGTAACTATCGCCACCACAATCAGGGTGCAATAAACGGTGGTCAGCCATACAGCGTACAGTGCGGACATGAGCCGCATGGCGAGTATGGAGACGATGCACAGACCCAGCAACAGCGCGATATTTCCAGCGCGCCATTGCCTGTGCCGGCTCACGAAACCGGCCATGCCGAGGATGAGCAGTATAGCGGGAATGACGATGGCGGCGGTGGAGCCGAACCAGCCGTGTCCAAACCAGAAAAAAGTCGACCCGTACCTGCCGATTGATTCGAACACAATATAAACGGCGATGTATATGAGGCCTGCACCAAAAAGAACATAGCGGAGCTTTGCGAGCCATGCATAATCGAGAAACATGACCGCGCCCATCAGCGCCAGACTGATGACGATGGGCGTCAAATACGAGGAGAAGTCCTGCCAGAACCAGTATACGCCGTCGCTGCCTGGGCCGCCCGTGTTGCCGAACTGCCATGCGAACAGCCCCGCGGCGCATAGCAGCAGCACACATATAATCACGCGCCACTCCACGCGCGGCTTATGGATGGTGTTTAAGGCGCGGCCGGTCTGCACGGGGTCGCCCATGGCCTTCACGGCCTCCGCCTCAGCATCGGCTGCGCCGCTCTGCTCCAGATAGATCCGCTTGTCGTCGATGTGGGCGGAAAGCTCCTGCTTTACGTATTTACGCGCCGCGCGGAAACGCACCTCGCGGCATACGCTGTTTAAATACGCGTCACGGTTACTCATGACACAGCCCTCCGATCACGCGGCTGACGCTTTTGGAAAACACGTCCCATTCGGCCTTTTTGTCCGCCAGCGCCGTGCCGCCCTTTTTGGTGATACGGTAATATTTGCGTGGTTTCCCGCTGTCCGCCGTCTGCATATACGACTGCACCAGGCCGCTGTTTTCCAGCCCGTGCAGCACAGGATACAGCGTGCCCTCCTTGAGCGTGAACACGCTGCTCGAACGGCTGTCCAGCTCTTTGACAATCTGATAACCATACATGTCGCGTTCCGCGATCAGATGCAGCACCATCAGCGCGGTGGATCCCGCCATGAGGGCCTTGCTAATTTTTTGCATTGAGATGCTCCTTTGATACATAGAATATCTATGCATATAATACATAGAACATCAAGGTATGTCAAGGAACATTTTTAACACCAAAATCATATGCGCAATACCCCGCTAATATATTTATAAAAAGCGCATAGGGGGAGGAATGGGATATGCATAAAAGGACAATTGCGGCGCTTCTCGCCATTTTTTTGCTGTTCGGATTTGCGGGCTGCGCAGATAAAGAGCTGGAAGAGCCTTATGAGGAGATACCGGCGGCCAATATTTCGGACGATCCGGATATGAGAAATACGATACTTTATTTGGAGGACGACAACGGATACATCGTGCCTGTGATGAAGCAGATACCCTGGGTGGAGGGCATCGGCGCGGCGGCGGTCTCCCAGCTGATCGCAAATCCGGATGCCGACGCGCAGATGGCGTATTTGGGGCTCAATCCGATACTCGCCCAAGACACCGAGCTG
>CAZNVX010000227.1:0-5708 GCA_964576225.1 uncultured Christensenellaceae bacterium | reverse complement strand
GCGGATAGCCCACATAGCGGAAGTGCCAGGGTTCGTGCGCAATATGCGTTACGTGCTCACCGCCCGCCGGATAGCGCTCGATAAACCCGTAATCCACCGCCCTTTCCCGAAAACGCTGACAGATTCCCTCGTATGGGAAATGCGGGCGGAGAAAATCGATATCGGCAGTATTGAGCGCCATATCCACGGCCAGCCCCGTCTGGTGTTCGCTGCAGCCCGGAAGAGCCACATAATCAAGGGTAAACCGAATTCCGTTTTCCCGCAGCGATTGATCATATATCCGCTGCTGTTCACGCATTGTCCGAAAACCGCTGACCACCACAATCTCATTGGTGCAGTCAGCTGCCGTCAATGCTTTTGCCAGCATTTTTGCTGTTTGGCGCTCCAGCAAAACGGTCTCTTTGCCGCACTCGAGCGGCGCCAGACTTTTATCGCTTGGTTCCGCCTTGTGCGGCCAGTCCTTGTTCACCAGTATAAGGCTGCCCCGATGGACGCTGTGACCTTGAAGCTTCAGCGTTTTCATGGCTTTACCGCCAGACTGATCAACGCATCAACAACAGCCTCAAAGCTTAAGCCAATGCCTTTGAGCATACCAGGATAGCGGCTGTGGCTTGTGAAGCCGGGAATGGTGTTTACCTCGTTGAAGACAATCCCCCCCTCAGGTGTGAGGAACATGTCAACCCGTGCAAACCCGCGGCAGCCAAGAACCTTATAGATGGTCTTTGCCGTCTGCTTGATGCGCATGGCTGTATCCGGTTCGATGCGGGCAGGCATATGGATTCTGGAGCTCTTCAGGTTGTATTTTTCGGTATAGTCGAAAAAATCGCAGCACAGTTCGATTTCGTCCACTTCTCCAATGATAAGATCGTCATCGTTGCCCAGCACGGCGCAGCCCACTTCAAAGCCCTCAACACCCTGTTCGACGACAACCTTGCGGTCATGCTCAAAGGCTGCTTCCACCGCACCGGGCAGACCGTCCGGCTTTGTGACCCTTGAGATGCCAAAGGAAGAGCCCGCACAGGCCGGCTTGACGAACAACGGATAACGAAGACGCGCTGTGGCGCTGCGCAGGGCATCCGCAGACATTGGCGAATGAATAACCGCTGATGGCGGCACCGTCATGCCAGCGAGTTCCACCAGCCGGTGGGCCATGTCCTTGTCCATGCAGATCGCTGAACTGAGTGCGCCGCATCCCACACAGGCTATCCCCGCCATCTCCAGCAGACCCTGCACAGTGCCGTCCTCACCGTTCTTTCCGTGCAGCACCGGAAACGCCACGTCCACCGGAATCATAACGGCTTCGCCTTCCTGCAGCGCCAGCACACCGTGTGCCGCTCTGTCGGGCAATATAAACGCAGGCACACAGGATGGGTGGGTCATCCATGTGTCACCCGATATCCTCTCCACCGGGCCGTCATATTTTTTCCATACCCCGTCGCGCGTGATGCCCAGCAGAACGGTTTTATATTTGTCGGCGTTTATACTTTGAATGACGCTGGCGGCTGACTGCAGCGACACCGCGTATTCGGTTGAACAGCCGCCAAATAACACGGCCACGGTTTTTTTATGCATGGCAAATCTCCTTTGATATAATGTCCGTTTCCTCGGGCAGCGAATACCCAATTTCAAACACATCGGTATGCAGCAGTTCTTCCCGGTTCATGTTGCCCGCGTCATCAATGCACTGACGGCACACAGAAACCTGTTCATAGATCTTTGCGTCCCGTTTAAAGAACAGCTTGTCGCGGTTGACCACCTCATATCTGCAGGGCATCGCTTGGTCTGTCAGCAGCCTGCCGTAAAGAACGGCGCCCGCGAAACAAAGATCGATTTGAAACGTAAAGCCGGTTTCGTTTTTCACCTTTAAATCAAGCCATCCCTCGCTGATGGTGGCATCCACGCCGTCAGGCTCATCGGCATCGGGCGACGGAAAGTCTTTTATACGGTGGGGGTGCCGTTCAACAACCATCAAGGGCGAATGCAAAAACATCCAAAACAAAAAGTTGCTCAGGTGACACAAACCGCCTCCCTTTACGGTGGTCAGCTTGCCGTACTCCACGCAAAGGCCTTCCTTAAACCGTTCTTTCCGCTCGGCGCTTCTCACCAGCTGCCAAAACGAAAAGGTTTCCTGCGGGCGTATCAACAAGCCGTCTATGGTTTTTGCCGCAAGCTGCAGGTTGAAAATTTTGTTCTCCTGATAACGCATGTCAAAACCGGTATTCTCATTAAGCAGGTTGGTTTCGCTTTTATAGGCGCAGCACTCAAAAAGCCTTGACGCTTTTGTTTTTGCGTAACGGTTCGCATCAAAATGCATTTTCAGATAAAAGCAAAGTTTTCGCTGCGCTCTGCGTATGGGCAGCAGAAATGGTAAAAGCTGCGTGATTCGTTTCCTTTTCAAAATATCATACTCCTTTTATTCAGTACAAAAAGCCTGTCCGGCGTTTGCGTCATCATATTACGCAAATCAGGCAGACCATGTTGGAACTTTCACTTATCAAAAGCTTAAGATTGTATTATGAAAGGCTTATTATCATGCCGCAGCCGTCTAATTATTGAGCAGTGTTTCTTTTAGCCGCTGTCTGCCCCGGCTTAAGCGTGACTTCACCGTGCCGATGGAGATGCTCAGCGTTTCGGCAATTTGCTCATATGAAAGCCCCTGTATGTCATGAAGTATGATGGTGAGGCGATAATCTTCACATAGTTTGTTGATGGCTTTTTGAATATCGTCACCGTTTTGTGCACGGAGGGCATAAGCCTCGGGCGAGACATTGTACCGGTCTTCAAACGCCATGCCGCGTTCCATGGCGCATTCAAGTGATAGGGGTTCCTTTTTGCGCTTGCGAAGGCTGTCAAGACAGGTGTTGACGGTAACCCTGTACACCCATGACGAGAAAGACGATCCGAAACGAAAAGTCCGTAAGCTTATATAGAGCTTTATAAGGGTTTCCTGAGTCATATCGAAAGCATCCGCTTCATTACCCATAAAGCGGTAAGCGACGTTGTATACTTTTTTTTCGTATGCAAACAGCAGCGCTTCCCGCGCTGTTTCCTCGCCTTTCTGCGCGCTTTTAATCAGCCGTGTCTCATCCATGGCGTCCTCCCTTCTCGGCTGTCAGAAGGCCGATTATTGTTTTGCCGCGGGCTGCAAAATGGGCAAATCGTTTCCTTTTCAACAGCAGGCGCCTCTTTTCAAAATAATAAGCCTGTCAGGCTTGCAACATTATGTTACGCAAGTCCGGCAGGCTAAACTGGAACTTTCACTTATCAAAAGCTTAAGATTTTATTATGAAAGACTTATTATGATACAGAGGCTACGCCATTGCGTGGGGCAGCACCACAGTAAAAACCGTTTGATCGGCGTCACTTGCGGCGGATATACTGCCTCCATGCGCTTCAACGATTTCCTTGGCGATAGCGAGACCCAGCCCCGCACCGCCTGTATGCGACGAACGGGCTGTATCAAGTCGGAAAAACTTCTCAAACACCCTCTCCAGCTTTTCAGCGGGGATGGTATCGCCCTGGTTGGAAAACCTGATGACAGTGTTGGCATCTTCGTTTGAAGCTGTGATGGTGATGGTCGTGTTTTTATAGCTGTATGATATGGCGTTCTTCAATACATTGTTGAATACGCGCGAGAGCTTGTCCGCATCGCCCCATATCAACAGGCCATCGGGCGCATCAACATCTGCTTTTTTGTTCTGCGGCGCAAGCATCGGATAGAATTCGTCCGCCATTTGTCGCAGCATCAGCGAAAGGTTGATCCTGGCCATATTCACTTCGATATGCTGAAGGTTAAACCGGGTGATCTCAAAGAATTCATCGATCAGCTGGTCTAAACGGTTGGCCTTCTCCAGCGTTATCCCAACATACTTGGCCTTCTGTTCGGGCGGCATATCCGGCGCTTCATCAAGAAGGCTCAAATATCCGATCACCGAGGTCAGAGGCGTTTTGATATCGTGAGCCAGATAGACGATCAGGTCGTTTTTTCGCTGCAGCTCATCACGGGCTGCGCGTTCATTTTTTATCGCTGTTTGTTTGATTTGGTTCATTCTGTCTTCCACGTGCTGCAACACAGGAGGCAGCCGAACAAGCTCCTCGCCAGGCAAGATGAGCGTTTCACTTGATTCGACGATCTCTTCAATGTATCCGGCGGTTTTCCCCCAGTAATGGTAAAGTATAAAAAACAGAATGATGAAATATAATATGATCAACACCGCCACAGAGTTTCGCTTGATTATTGATAACAACTCATAAATCGGGCTGGGCTGCCAGATAAAAAGACCAGCCATCACTGAAATCAACATCGCCAGGATAGCCAGCAGCACGGCAGCCACAACAGCCGCGACAATGCATCGGGTCAGCATATCTCTCATTAATACTGATTTGAAGGGTCTCTTATTTTTCAATTTTGTACCCCACCCCCCACACGGTTTTAATATATTTGGGGCGCTCAGCGCTATCCCCCATCTTTTCTCTGATATGCCGGATGTGTACCATCACTGTGTTATTGCTGCTGGAGTAATACTTTTCTCCCCACACCTCTAAAAACAGCTCCTCCGAACTGACGACCCGGCCGCGGCTCGATGCCAGCACCCACAGTATGGAGAACTCCGTTGGGGTCAGTGAAAGCGTCTTCTCGTTCAGCGTGCATTCATGCGTATTTCTATCCAGAACAAGCCCAGAGAATACGATGGTATTCTCCTCGGTCAAGGGTTCGGCGGCATTGTACTTTGTAAATCTTCGAAGCTGCGCCTTCACACGCGCTATCATCTCCAGCGGCTGAAAAGGCTTTGTGATATAGTCGTCCGCGCCGAGTGTCAGTCCGGTGATTTTATCGATTTCTTCACTTTTGGCCGTCAGCATAATGACGGGAAAATGATGCTTCTCGCGGATGCGCTGACAGATCGTAAAGCCGCTCTCATCAGGCAGCATAACGTCTAAAATAGCCAGATCAATTTTCTCACTCTCGATACAGCCAAGGGCATCATGGCCGGTATAGAACTTATAGACATTGTAGTCCTCGCTTTTCAGATATACTTCGATCAAATCGGCAATCGCCTGTTCGTCATCCACGACCAATACGTTTGCAGCCATGTGTGTCTCCTTGTTGCATAAACCCAAAACAATCGTAACATGAATCATTTATGGATTCGCAGCTTATTTCTTATAAATAGCTTAAGTTTTCCTTAACAGCTATAATGATATAATGCGTTTCAAAACATACTATATCTTTTTAGGCCATATGGCAACATGTGGCTCTCAATTCGCTCAAAGGCAAAGCCTATGCTTTGATTGACACAGTCAAGCAAATTAGAAATTGCTTGGGAAGGCAGTGCATAAATTTGCATCTACAGATGCGCGGTGTATATCAAAATACTCGTTGACATGACCAGTCGGTCATGTTACAATATGACCACCTGGTCATAAGGAGGCAAGCCCTGATGCCAAAACAGACTTTTTTCAATTTAAACGAAGCAAAACGCAAAGCCATCATCAAGGCGTCTGTTGAGGAGTTTTCGACCCATACATACAGCGAAGCATCCGTCAACACCATCGTTGAGAGATCGGGGATATCAAAGGGCAGCTTGTATCAGTATTTTGAAGACAAGAAAGACATCTATCTGTACCTGATTGAATATGCAGGGCAGGCCAAGCTGGAATACCTTCAGGCGCATTCGCCGATCAGCTTTGATGATTTCTTTGAAGGG
>CAZNVX010000226.1:0-5722 GCA_964576225.1 uncultured Christensenellaceae bacterium | reverse complement strand
TTTGGCGCAACACCGTTTATATCAAACCACGCAGCGTCCGCAGCACACAGCCGTCAATAACCCAGCCGATTATTTTTACACGGAGCTTCCCGCACGTCGGCACACCATCAGACGTGGTTCCACGGCGGATATCTCTTTATGCCCCGGCGGTTCCGTGGGCCGGCCGAACGGCATCTGCGCCACCAGCTGCCAGCTTTGCGGCACATTCCACCTTTTATGCACCGCATCGTCAATCAAAGGGCTGTAGTGCTGCAGCGATGCGCCCAGCCCCTCAGCCTCCAGCGCAGCCCAGACCACATACTGATGCATGGCACAGGAGTGCTGGGACCAAAGCGCAAACCGCGCGGCATAGCGCACAAACCGCGCGCTCAGCGCTTCCACGGCGTCACTGTCCACATAAAAAAGCACCGTGCCGTATCCGGATGCGAACGACGTGTTGATCTTTTCCTCCGTATCCGCAAAGCGTTCAGGCTTGGTGACGCCGCGCAGCATATCCAGCGTCAGCTGCCAAAATGCCTTGTGCGCCGCCCCAAACATCAGCTGAAGGCGCGTGCTCTGCGAATTGTACGGTGACGGCAAATGCTTTAGTGCATCCGCCAAGATCTGCTCAATTCGCGCCTCAGAAACCACCGGCGTTTCATCCAGCCCGTAAATACTGCGGCGTCCTTTTACGGCGTCCCAGAAAGTCTTGTCCATCACAGCCTCCGTCATCAGGTAAATACTTCCTTGTCTGCTGTCAGTATACCCTCAAGGGCCGCTCCGCACAAGCCGCTCAAACGATTTTGCTAATCTCAGTGCGCAGCTGTTTGATGATGCGTTTTTCCAGCCGCGATATATAGGACTGCGATATACCCAGGCAGTCGGCCACCTGCTTTTGCGTACGCTCACTCTGGCCGTTGAGCCCGAAACGCATTTCCATAATGGTCTTCTCCCTCTCGCACAGCTTGGCAATGCAGGCCTGCATCAGATCCTTTTCAACACCGTCTTCAATTTCTGTATACACCACGTCAGGCTCGGTGCCGAGTATGTCAGACAGAAGCAGCTCGTTCCCGTCCCAGTCCACATTGAGCGGCTCGTCAAACGACACTTCGAAGCGCAGCCGTGCGTTGCGGCGCAGATACATCAATATCTCGTTTTCAATGCAGCGCGACGCGTAGGTGGCCAGCTTGATATTCTTATCCACGTCAAAGGTGTTCACCGCCTTGATCAGCCCGATTGCGCCGATGGAAACCAGATCCTCAATGCCGATCCCGGTGTTTTCGAACTTGCGGGCAATGTATACAACCAGCCTAAGGTTACGCTCAATCAGCACGCGTCTCACGCTCTTGTCGCCCTTCCTCAAAAGGTGCAGCAGCGTGTCCTCCTCCTCGCGGGACAGCGGCGGCGGAAGCGCTTCGCTGCCGCCGATATATGCCGCCCAGGTTGTCAGCTTCAGCCGCAGCAGCACCCATGCCGCCAGTTTGCGCAACCACATCGCCCTCTTCATTTTGTGCTCCTTTCTCAAGCTCATTCATCAGTCCGATACCGATAACCGCGCCGCAGCCGTCCGCCAGCGGTCGCCGAGACAGACAAACCACAGCACGCGCAACGGCGCTCCCGCCCTTCAGGGCAACACGGTCAATCTCGATACCGCAGAACACGCTGCCGCCGTTCGCTGTGTCGCACGGAACAAAGCGCAGCCTGTCAGTTTCCCGCGTGCCGTGGCCCAGCAGCAGCGCCAGCAGCGCAGGTTCCAGCAGCGCCTGGGCTGCTGCCTGGCTCAAAAAAATGACGCTCAGCCCCGAGAGAGGCTCGCGCGCAAAATTTCCCGTGTCGACAAAAGCTTTTTCCTCAGTCTGGCGCGCGCCCATCGCCAGTGTCACCCATTGGCAATGCGCCTCCCGCTGTCGTACGCGCCGCTGCACACGCGCCAGCATCGCTGTGATTACCGCTCCCGTCAGCAGACCAAGCAGTATGGCCCGGGCGGGCGGGCGAACGATCAACACGCCGCCCGCTGTTGCCGTCTCACCATAGGCCGCCAGCATGGCATACACCGTACCGGCAAGCACAAACGACGCCGCCCAGAACGCGCAGACGCCTCTCCACGCACCCCTCTCGCCCCGTACCCAGAACGCCACAAAACCCAACCCCAAGCCAACGGCCACCCGCACCGGCAGCAAAGCCGCCGCCGGAACCCCGAAAACCGCACTCGCGTAAATACCCCCGGCCGCGGCAGCCAGCACATACCGCCCCCATCTTTTTCTCACGCGGGTCAGCTGCGATGCCAGCAGTATGATCAGCAGATTGACGGTGAAATTATCAAGAAAGACCAGCTCGGCATAGACCTTTTGCAACCCCATCAGACCCTCGTTATGTGATGGGCATATTATATAGTTACTGTCAGTCGGTATATTGTAGAACTGCGCCGGGCAAAAAAAAAAATATGCCGAAAGGGGCTCGTTAAAAAGCACGGTCTGTCGGACATTTCGGCCTCAGAAAGCAGAAAACAGCACAGAAAAGCGCACATCAAAAAAACGCCCGCATAAGAGCTGGCGTTTCGCGGCTGACAAAATTCGCACCCCGGTTTATGTGATAACAAACTGCCTGCCCCGCGGCTCACTTCAGGCCTGGCTGTGCGCCGGCGTCTCCTTGAAGGCCGCTCCTCCGGCGCTTGATAATCGTCTTGGCGCTTTTTCGGCACGGCAATCGCAGGATCAACAACACGTCACGGGTCGGCGCTGTTTATCCGCCTTAATAACGTCCGCTCCGCTAACCATGCCATCGCCTCTTTACGTCTGTTGTTCAAATCCAAGGTACTGCTCAATCATGCTTTGTGCGATTCCCGTCTTCTTTGAAATCTCATGCGGATCCATCCCTGACGCATGCAGCCGTCGGCAGAATGAGGGCATGCTCTCCCCGAGTTCCACAAGGTTGCCGTCTGGATCATAGAAGCGCAGCGTTCTTTGCCCCCAGCTTTCTTCCCGGATGCCGTGCGCCAGCATCACGCCCATCCCGTTCACACGCGCGGCCTGTTCGTCAAAATCGTCCGCCTCAAAGCACAGCTCCAACGCGCCGTTGCCTTGGCAGTGTGTCTTTTTCAGCGCGTTTATGGCCGGATGGCCCTCTGACGGCTGCCAGATGGACAGCCCGCACGCGAACTGCACACAGCTGCCAAAATCAAAGCGTACCGCTTGTCCCAATACATTCTCGTAAAAACGCTGCATCAAACCAAAGTGCTCGGTCACGAGCACCGCCGATGAATATGTGATCATAATCCCTCCTGTTATAGCCGCACGGTCGTTGTGCGGAAAGTACCCTGATCGAGCGTCAGCAGCCCCACGGACGGCCGCATGCCCCGGGGTTCCCCAAGGCTGCCCGGATTATAAAGCAGTATGTTCTGATAGTATTGCTCGGCCGGCATGTGCGTGTGGCCGAACAAAGCCACATTTGCCTCCGCTTCAAGCGCATAAAGCCCCAGATTGAGCAGCGATGATTTCACATTCTGACGGTGGCCGTGCACCGCCAGCAGCCGTACGCCTTCAATGGTCAGCAAAAGCTCCGCCTCCATCTCCGATGAGAAATCACAGTTGCCTCGCACCGCGTACACCGGCTTGTCCGTCAAGCTTCGGATCAGCTCAGCGTCCCGGCTGTAATCCCCAAGATGGATGATCATATCTGTGTCCGCAAACCGGCGCAGCACGATGGCGATGCGTGCTTTATGCCCATGCGTGTCGGCCAGCACCAGTGCCGTTTTCATGAATCTTTGAGCTTGTCCCGCAGCGCGGCCAGCGCCCGGGCCCGATGAGACAATGTATTCTTGATTTCCGGCGGTATCTCGGCAAAGGTTTGTCCCAGCTCCGGCACATAAAAAAGCGGATCATACCCAAAACCGCCGCTGCCCGAGGGTTGCTGAGCGATCACGCCGTGCACTTGCCCGCAAGCTGTTATGGTGTCATCTCCCGAAGCCAGCGCCACCGCACATACGAATTTCGCGCTTCTGTCATTTATACCATACAGTGCGGCCAGCAGCTTTTCATTGTTCTGCGTGTCCGTCGCATCTTCTCCCGCATACCTGGCTGAAAAGACGCCCGGCGCGCCGCCCAGCGCCGCCACGCACAGGCCCGAATCATCTGCCAGCGCATCACAGCCGGCAGCCTTTGCCGCTTCCCGCGCCTTCTTGACGGCATTCTCTTCAAAGGTCAGTCCGTCTTCCACCACGCGCAGATCTATCCCCGCTTCCTTGAGCGACACAAGCGAATCATAATAGCCGCCCAAAATGGCGCGGATTTCTCTGACCTTACCGGCGTTGTTGGTCGCAATAATCAGTCTTTTCATAAGCCCAGCACCGCCCGCTGTATTTTCCGAATCTCTTCGGTTCCCAACGCCGCATAATCCATCAGCACGGCAAACTCCGCGCGCGATATCGGGCGTTTTTCACCGGTGCCCTGCACCTCGATAATACCGCCGCTGTGCGAAAGCACCATATTAAGATCCGCTTCGGCGCGGCTGTCCTCCGCAAAGTTTAAGTCCAGACGCGGCTCGCCGTCCACAATACCGCAGCTGACTGCCGCTACGCCATCCTTGATCAATGGCTTTTTTAACAGCCCGGCCGCCTTTATCCGCTCCGCGCACTCGCACAGCGCCACATAAGCGCCCGTGATGCCAGCCGTGCGGGTGCCGCCGTCCGCATCAATCACGTCGCAATCCACAGTGACCGTGATGCCGGGTATTGCTTCCAGATCGCATACACAGCGCAGCACGCGTCCGATCAGACGGCCGATCTCAGTGCTTCGCCCATCCGGGCGTTTGTTTTCACGCGGTTTTCTCTGCGGTGTGCTGGCGGGTAGCATGGCATATTCAGCCGTCAGCCAGCCCCGCTCAGCATTCTCCATAAACAAAGGCACGCCGGCCGAGAACATCGCGGTGCACAGCACCCGTGTGCTCCCCCATGTGACCAGCGCGCTGCCATGGGCATTTTTTAAAAACGATTTTTCAATACGGATGGGCCGCAGCTCCTGTGCCTCGCGTCCGTCCTCCCTTTTCATCAGTATACGGCTCCCTTTATTGCATGATATTGATATACTGAGGATAAGCCATCGTCGTCTGCGCCGTCGATGTGAATTCATCCCCTTCTACCAGTATACGCACCTCTTCAATATTGTCAAACTGCATCAGCGTGAGTGTGATGCACCGCACCAACGCCTTCTCTTTCTGAGCGTTGTCTGCCACCGAAGCGAACTCCTTCGAGAAATCCACCGCCGCCACGCCGTCGTTGTCCACCGTTACGCCGAGCAGCGCCGTGTCGTCCGGGAACAGGCTTTTAAGACCCTGCTGTCCCGGCCCTTTTACCAGCTCACTCATCGCGGCGAACGCGTCTGCCTGACCGCCCACGTAAGTGGTCACCGGTACGATGGCTGTCCCCGCCTCGTTCGGGAAATAGAGCACCAGCCGTGACGCGT
Source organism: uncultured Christensenellaceae bacterium (assembly GCA_964576225.1). Taxonomy (GTDB): domain Bacteria; phylum Bacillota; class Clostridia; order Christensenellales; family SZUA-584; genus SZUA-584. Next base: position 284 of record CAZNVX010000226.1, on the reverse strand, counting down.
TCTCCAGGTCTTCCTGTGACAGCGTGGTGGCGACATTGAGCTCAAACGTACCGAAGGGCTGGCTGATCACCGTGCCGCAGGGCAGCTCTTCATCACAGCCGGCCTGCTTGATGACGACAGAATCGATCGTGGGGAACTCGGTTAACGTATTAACCACGGCCATCACTCTTGCCAGCTCATCCACCGCGTTTTCCGCTGCGATCGCGCCTTGGCTCAGCTTCAGCGTGGCCACGCCTTCCTTGATGGACAGGCTCAGCTCGGTGTCTTGGGCGAGTATCGGATTG
>CAZNVX010000225.1:0-5735 GCA_964576225.1 uncultured Christensenellaceae bacterium | reverse complement strand
GGAGAAGCTGGAGGAGCAGGAAAATGAAGCGGCGCTTGGAAACGGCGGGCTCGGGCGTTTGGCCGCCTGCTTTCTTGATTCAATCTCCACGCTGAATATGCCCGTGATTGGTTCCGGCATACGTTATGAGTACGGCATGTTTCGACAGCATATTGTGAACGGCGAGCAGACGGAAACGCCGGATGACTGGACGGCGAAAGGTGATATATGGGAGATTGAACGGCGTGAGGAACAGGTGGAGGTGCGCTTTGAAGGCACGGTGGAAGAAGTCTGGACGGATGATGGCTTAACCATTGAGCATCACGATTATCAGGCGGTGTTGGCGGTGCCTTATGACATGCCGGTGATCGGATACCAGAGCCGGGTTCCCGCTACGCTGCGCCTTTGGCGGGCCGAATGCCCTGCCGCTTTTGACCTGCAATCGTTTAACAAGGGCGATTATATCTGCATGGTGCAGCAAAGGGAGCTGGCCGAAACGATATCCAAGGTGCTGTATCCGGAGGATGACCATATCGCCGGCCGGCTGCTCCGCTTAAAGCAGTATTATTTTCTGGCGTCGGCCACCATGCAGTGCATGCTGCGCGATCATAAAAAGCGGTATGGCGATGTGCGCACACTGGCCGACAAGGTGGTTTTGCAGATTAACGATACGCACCCGGCGCTGGCGATTCCTGAGCTGATGCGCCTGCTTTTGGATGAGGAGCATTTAAGCTGGGACGAGGCTTTCGGTATTGTGAGCCGGGTATTCAACTATACCAATCATACGGTCATGAAGGAGGCGCTTGAGGCCTGGCCCGAACAGCTGTTCAAATCGTTGCTGCCGCGCGTGTACTCGATCATTTCGGCACTCAACGACCGTTTCAGCCAAGATCTGTGGAAAGCGTATCCAGGCGACTGGGACAAAATATCTCACATGTCGATCATCGCATATGATGAGATCCGTATGGCTAACATGTGCATAGCTGTCTGCAACCACGTCAACGGCGTGTCCCAGCTGCATGGCAGTATTTTAAAGACGCGAACCTTCCGGGATTTTTACGTGATATTGCCCGAAAAGTTTACGGCGGTCACCAACGGCGTCACGCTGCGGCGCTGGCTTGCCGTGGCGAACCCGGCTCTGTGCGCGCTTATCAGCGACCATATCGGCGACAGATTCCTGCAGGATTATCGTGAGCTTGAAAGGCTGAAGCCTCTGGCAGATAACCCGTCTTTTCTCTCTGACTTCGCGCAGGTAAAAGCACAGAACAAGCGGCGGCTCGCCGAATACGTCTATAAAACACAAGGCGTCAAACTAGATGCCGACACGGTGTTTGACGTTCACGCCAAGAGGCTGCACGAATACAAGCGTCAGCTGCTCAAAGTGCTGCATATTCTTTATCTATACAATCGGTTCACACAGGATGATCGCTTCGAATTGCAAAAGCCGGTCACGTTCCTGTTTGCAGCCAAGGCATCGCCGGCTTACCGCAAAGCCAAAAGCATTATCCATTTGATCAATGTTATTTCGGCGCTTATTGACGCCCATCCGCGCACCAAAAACAACATCCGCGTACAGTTCCTGGAGAACTATAATGTGTCGCTCGCCGAAATGCTCATCCCCGCTGCGGATATCAGTGAACAGATCTCCACGGCGGGGCGTGAAGCGTCGGGCACCGGAAACATGAAGTTTATGCTCAACGGAGCTGTTACGCTGGGGACGATGGACGGCGCCAATGTGGAGATCTATGAGCAGGTGGGGGCAGACAACATATTTATATTCGGTGCACGTGCTCAGGAGATTGCCCGAATGGAAAATGAGCACAGTTACGATCCGCAAAAACTGTTTGACAAAAGCTCAGACATACGGGGCGCTGTTTCACGCCTGACGGACGGGTCGCTGCCGGGTGTGGGGCAGGATCATTTTACGGACATATATCGGTCTTTGCTTATGGGAGATTACGACCGTGCCGATAAGTACTTTCTTCTTTACGATTTTGAAGCCTACCGTGATGCATTCGAAAAGGTATTGTCTTCATATGCGGATGTGACCGGCTGGATGCGAAAAGCTGCCTTCAACACGGCAAGCGCAGGGTTTTTCAGCGCTGACAGAACCATAGACGATTACAACCGGTGGATTTGGCAGCTGGATTCAATATAACCAAGAGAGCTGGGGATAACAAATGCTGATCAATTACCGGAATGAAATGGTGCACGACTCAACACTGTATGTGTTTCGCGATCCAGCGGGGGCTGTGGCCGCCGGGGCACAGGTTACTTTCAGGTTTCGCACGCGTGTATCCGTAAACAGCGTCTATTTGTTCATGTACGGCGATCATTCTCGAGAAGAATATCCCATGACGCTGGCGGATGGCTACTGGAAGGCCGTGATTCAGGCCCCTGTTGAACCGGATGCTTACTGGTACTATTTCGCGGTCGTTATCGATGACAAGCATATATACTACGGTGCTGACGGCAAGCGCACCGTCGGGCTGGGCTGCGCATATACGGAGCCGCCGCCCGCATATCAGCTGACTGTATATGACCCGGGGTTTGCGCCGGCAGACTGGCTTTTCGGCGCTGTGATGTACCAGATATTCCCCGACCGCTTTCGCCGCAGCAACGATGATACGGCTCAAAAAGGGATGGCTTATCACCGTTCGAAGGGGCGCTGCGTCTATGAGCATAATGACTGGAACGAAAAACCACTGTATAAGCCGCTTTTAGAGGGGGAGCCATACAACCCGTGTGATTATTTCGGCGGCACGCTCAAAGGAATTGAGCAGTCGCTTGACTATATCGGCAGTATGGGTGTGGACGTCATTTATCTGAATCCGGTGTTTGAGGCTGCCTCCAACCATCGATACAACACGGCTGACTACCATCGGGTTGACCCTGTGCTGGGCAGCGAGACGGATCTGAAGTCGCTGTGTGACAAAGCGGCTGCAAGAGGTATCCGAATCATGCTGGACGGGGTATTTTCGCATACCGGATCGGACAGCATATATTTTAACCGCGAGGGTGCTTATGAGACGCAGGGAGCAGCCAACAGCAAGGATTCGCCCTATTATCCATGGTACAGCTTTGAGCATTACCCGGACCAATACAAATGCTGGTGGGGGTTTGAGACTCTGCCCGAGGTCAACGAACATGAACCGGGCTGGCAAAGGTTTGTGATCACGGACGAAAACAGTGTGATCCGTCATTGGCTTAATAAGGGAGTGAAGGGCTATCGGCTGGATGTGGCGGATGAGCTGCCGGATGACGTGCTGGAACTGATGTATGCCACAGTGAGGCAGACGGATTCGGATGCGGTGATGCTTGGAGAGGTATGGGAGGACGCCACAAACAAATACAGCTATGGCGCCAGGCGGCGTTATGCGCTTGGCGGAAGGCTGGATTCGGTGACAAACTATCCGTTTCGCAGCGCTGTCATCAGCTTTCTGACAGGCAGAACAGACGCGGAAGATCTGCGCGATTTTTTTGTGGAACAGGCGGCAAATTACCCGAAGCCGATGTATTATGCATTGGCCAACCTGCTCTCGTCGCATGATGTCTCGCGCATCAGAACAGCCCTGAGCACACCGCTTGATCCGCACGGGCTTTCCCGCGACCAGCAGGCGGCCTTCGTGATCAGCGACAGTCAGAACAGAAAGGGCGCGTTCCGACAGCGGCTGGCAGCGGCGCTTCAGTTTTGCATCCCTGGCATGCCATGCGTTTACTATGGGGATGAAAAAGGGATGAACGGCTTTCTGGATCCGTTCAATCGTGAAACGTTTAAAGAAGGCTCTTATGATATGACCGATGATTACCGCCGCTTTGCGACGCTGCGCCGGTCGGCTGACGCGCTTCGGACAGGCCACGCCGTGTTTTTTGCTCCCGATCCGGAATGCGTCGGGGTGCTTCGCTATATCGTTAACGGCAGGGATGCGCTTGGCCGTCCCGCACAGGACGGCATATACTTCATTGCCGTCAACCGCTCGAACGCTTCGCAGCATTTTGTGGTCGATTTTACAGCGCGCAGCGCGCTCTTTGTGCCCGATCACCAAGAAGCGCTGCGCCCGGCACTCAACTGCACGGCGGTATGCATGCTCACAAAGGAAGAATATTTCATCCGGGATGCTTTGCTTGAGCTGAGGGTAAAAGGGATGAGTGTGGTGTGGCTGAAAATAAATGGGGCTCCCGCCCCGGCATAGCCAGGCGAATTATTTGATAAACTAGATCAGGAGATGGATATGACATACAGGGAAACCTATTTGACATGGCGCGATTTTGTTAAAGAAGAAGGGCTGCTTTCAGAACTCGAATCGATCAAGGATGATGATACGCAGATAAAGGAGCGCTTTTATGCCGATCTGCCGTTTGGAACGGCAGGTTTGCGCGGAATTATCGGCGCAGGCATCGCGCGCATGAACCGCTATACCGTCGGTCGCGCGACGCAAGGGTTGGCGGATTATCTCAAGTCAGGCGGTGATAAAGCATACTCGATGGTCATCGCGTATGATTCCCGCCAACTTTCCCGGGAGTTTGCGCAGGAGGCGGCCTGTGTGTTTGCCGGAAACAATATCAAGGCCAGCATTTTCAGACAGCTGACCAGCGTGCCGGAGCTGTCGTTTGCCGTGCGCCATTTGAAAGCGGACGGCGGGATTGTCATAACAGCAAGCCATAACCCCAAAGACTATAATGGCTACAAGGTGTATGCCTCGTACGGGGGGCAGCTTGGCCCGGAGGAAAGCCTTAAGGTGATGACCTGCATACAGAAGCTGGACGCATTTTTGGATGTCAAACGTGTTGAATATGAAAAAGGGGTTGCCGAAGGGCTGATTTGCCAGATCGGCGACGAGATTGATCGGGAGTATTTCAGGCATATTGTGCAGTTGTGCGGCACGGACAGTGCCAATGGCTTCAAGGTGGTCTATACGCCGTTGCACGGATCGGGGCTGCGTACCGCGCAGCATGTATTTCCTGCTGCCGGTATAAAGGATTTCCATGTCGTCGAAGAGCAAAGCATGCCGGACGGCCTGTTCCCAACCGTCAGCTCGCCAAACCCTGAGGACCCGACCGCCATGAAGATGGCTATATCTCTGGCCTCTCGTCTGGGCGCCGAGATTGCGATTGGGACGGATCCGGATGCAGACCGAATGGGCGCGGCGGTTCGCCGCAGTGACGGCACGTTTACAATGCTGACAGGCAACCAGATCGGCTGTATTCTCATCGATTATCTGCTGCAGATGCGCAAGCAGTCCGGCAGGCTCAAGCCCACTGATTATATCATCAGATCGTTTGTGTCCACCCGCATGGCGGAAGTCATTGCGCAGCGGTACGGCATTACCTGCCATACCGTGCTGACAGGTTTTCGCTTTATATCCGAGATCATTACACAAAACGAGAATACGAAGGCTGACTTTATATTCGGCTTTGAAGAAAGCTTTGGCTTTTTGGCGGGTACGTTCACGCGAGATAAGGACGGCGTGCTGGCGGGTTTGCTGTTATGCAAAGCCGCGCAGTATTACAGGAGCATGGGGAAAAGCCTGGAGGAAGCGCTTGAGTCGTTATATGACGCTTTTGGTTATTATCGTGAGAGTGTTAAGAATATTGCTTTTACCGGCCTTGACGGCATGGAGAAGATGCAGCAGCTTATGGCCCGGCTGAGGGATAAGCCCATCCGGCATGTTGGCGAATTTGCCGTGACGCGAACAGAGGATTATCAGGCGCGCAATAGCATCGGTGCGGACGGGACAGCAATGGACATACCGCTG
>CAZNVX010000224.1:5370-5762 GCA_964576225.1 uncultured Christensenellaceae bacterium | reverse complement strand
AAAATGCTGGGTATGGGCAGTCTGGCCATCACGGACCACGGGGTGCTTTACGGCGTTGCGGATTTTTATCGAAAAGCGACAGATGCAGGCGTCAAACCGGTGATTGGCTGCGAGGTGTATGTCGCGCCCGGCAAGCTGACAGATAAAACGCGCGAGATGAAAGAATATTCGCATCTCGTTCTGCTCGCCAAAGACAACGGCGGTTATCAAAACCTGATGCGGTTATCGTCCATAGGTTTCACCGAGGGATTTTATCATAAACCCCGCATTGATTATGATGTTCTCGAACAGCACAAATCTGGCCTGATATGTTTGTCCGCCTGCCTGGCGGGGGATATTCCGCGCATGATACTAAGCGGTGATCTGCAGGGCGCACAAAGGCTTGCGATGCG
>CAZNVX010000224.1:0-5360 GCA_964576225.1 uncultured Christensenellaceae bacterium | reverse complement strand
TCAGGCCATGTTCGGGGAAGACTTTTATCTGGAGCTTCAGGATCATCAACTGCCTGAGCAACGCATCGTTAACACAGCGCTTGCCGACATGGCGGCATCGCTTTCAATACCGCTCGTGGCCACCAACGATGTCCACTACACTGCCAAAGAAGACGCTGAGGCGCAGGATGTGCTGATGTGCATACAGACGCGTTCGTTCGTGGATGATACGGACAGATTGCGGTTCGGCTCCGAAGAGTTTTACCTGAAGGGCGCGGATGAGATGGCAGCGCTGTTTCCGCACCTGCCACAAGCCATATCGAACACAGGGTTGATTGCGGGCAAATGCAATGTGACAATGGATTTTTGCGCTCGCCATTTGCCGGTATTTGAAGTGCCTGACGGCAAAAACCATGCGGATTATCTGAAAACAGTCTGTCAAAAAGGATTGGCAGAACGTTATGAGAATGTCACGGAAGTTCTTAAAGACCGGCTTGACTTTGAACTGGGCGTCATCGAAAAGATGGGCTTTACCGATTATTTCCTGATCGTTTGGGACTTTATTAGATATGCGCGCGATCACGGCATCCTGGTGGGCCCCGGGCGTGGCAGCGCCGCAGGCAGCCTGGCCGCTTATGCACTGCGCATTACCGATATTGATCCAATTGAGTATGCGCTGCTGTTTGAAAGGTTTTTGAACCCGGAGCGTATCAGCATGCCCGATATCGACATTGACTTTTGTATTGAGCGCAGACAGGAAGTGATCGACTATGTGGTGCGCCGATACGGTGCGGATAAGGTTGCCCAAATTATCACATTCGGTACGCTTGGGGCGAAGCAAGCCATACGCGATGTGGCGCGCGCCCAGAAGGTTCCTCTCTCCGACGCCGACCGCATTGCCAAAATGGTGCCGTTTGCTCTGAAAATGACGATACAGAGGGCGATGGATGAGAATCCGCGCTTGAAAAGCGAGTATATGTCCAGCCCGCAAATCAAGAAGCTGCTGGACACAGCGATGAAGCTGGAAGGTATTTCCCGGCACGCGTCCACACATGCCGCAGGGGTTGTGATTTCGCGTGAGCCTATCACGGAACACGTGCCGCTGCAGATCAACCCGCGTGACGGAAGCGTGATTACCCAGTTCCCTATGAATACGCTGGAGAGCCTCGGTCTTTTAAAAATGGATTTCTTGGGGCTGCGCAATCTGACGGTGATCCGGCATACGATTGAGATGGTAAAAAAAACGCGCGGACAGAAAATCGAGCTCGACAAGCTCAAGTACAACGATGACAAGGTGTTCGCACTGATTGCCTCGGGTGATACGGACGGCGTGTTTCAGCTTGAGAGCGCGGGCATGCGCAACCTGATGCAGCGCCTAAAGCCGCGCGATCTTGGCGACATCATGGTGGGTATATCGCTGTTTCGCCCGGGCCCGATGGACTCAATTCCGGCATACTTAGAGGCACGTGCGCATCCAGAAAAAGTGTCGTATTTACACCCGCGGCTTAAGCGCATCCTAAGTGAAACCCACGGCTGCATGGTCTATCAGGAACAGGTAATGGAGATTGTCCGGGATCTGGCGGGTTATTCCCTGGGAAGAAGCGACCTGGTGCGCCGGGCCATGGGTAAAAAGAAAAAAGATGTGATGGAGAATGAACGGCGCATATTCATTTTTGGGGACGAACAGAGCGGCGTTGAGGGAGCGGTCAAACGCGGTGTGCCGGCCAAATCGGCCGAAGCCATATTTGGTCAGATGGTGGACTTCGCTGAATATGCGTTTAACAAATCACACGCTTGTGCCTATGCGGTCATCGCCTATTATACGGCATACCTGAAATGCTACTACAAAGTGGAGTATTTAACTGCGCTGTTAAACAGCTTTATCGGGACGCCGGATAAAATATCAGCGTATATTCAGTACTGTATTGGCAGCGGCATATCTGTCAGAACGCCGGATATCAACCGTTCGCAGTTTCTGTTCTCACCCGAAGGCGGCTGCATACGCTTTGGATTCGCGGCAATCCGGGACGTGGGGCGGGCCGCTGAAGACATTGTCACTGAAAGAGACGCGGGCGGTCCATACACCGGTTTTCGCAATTTTATCAACCGCACAACCGGCATCATAAACCGTAAAATGCTGGAGGGGCTGATTCTGGCGGGTTGTTTTGACAGCCTTGGTTTGAAGCGCGCACAGCTGAGCGCCGTGGCCGACCGCGTGTTGAAAACAGCGCAGGACGCCAAAAGAAAGAACGTGGACGGACAGGTTTCGCTTTTCGATGCCATGCCGGTGGCCGAGACCGGTGATACTGATGATTATCCGGATATCCCCGAGTATGACAAAGACAAATTGCTGTCGATGGAAAAACTGGCAACCGGCGTCTATCTTTCCGGTCATCCTCTTGACAGATACAAATCAGACCTAGAAGGACGCGATGTCAACATATTCAAAATATTATCCGCAGCGGAGGATGCCGATTCGGCCAAGTATTTTGAGTCGCGTATGGTTGAGCTTGTCGGAATTATCGGCAGCATCCGGCGGCGCGCCACGAAGCTGAAGAAGATGATGGCGAACGCCTTGCTGGAAGACCTTTATGGAACCATTGAGCTGGTCGTGTTCCCCGGTGTTTACGCCAAAGTCGAGTTGCTGCTCACGGATGATACCATCGTGAGTGTGACCGGAAAGGTGGACATACGCGAGGGGGAGTCGCCTCAGTTGCTTGTGGAGTCTGTCCGCCCATATATCAGAGAAGACAAGAAATACACTGGCAAGCGGCTCTACGTGCGTGTTCCAAAAGAGAGCGGTGATGATAAAGACAGGCTGCGCCGACTGCTGCAGGCTTCGCCGGGTAAAGAGTGTGTCACAGTGGTTGTCGAGCATTCTGGCAAAAAGATGAAAACAGGCGGGAGCTTAAGTGTGACATTGACCGATTCTTTGATAGACAGCCTGGCGCAGGCGTATGGAAAAGAGAATGTGGTGGTAAAATGATGGGCATTCTATTGAAGATAAACGGCAATTATGGTACGATATGACTAGATTACAAGGAGGCGTGTCATGGAATCGGAGAAGAATCTGAACCAGGATTACATTATCGTCAAGGCGCTTGAGGACGGTGTTAATATTATAGGCATGACGCGCGGGCGGGATACCAGGTTCCATCATACCGAAAAGCTTGACAGCGGCGAGGTGATGATCGCGCAGTTTACAGAGAACACCTCGGCAATCAAGATACGCGGGCGCGCAGAGATTAATAGCGCTTACGGTATCGTGCATTCCGGTAAGGCGGAAGCTTAAAAGAGGGTATCGCAATGTGGATGGTAGTGGGCATGGCCGGTTCTAAGAAGTCAGCTCTGGTGATGCAGAAAACGCTCGAATCAGAGGGTGTTCTCGTTAAGCTTCGTAATGTGTCGTCCAAAGCCAAAGACGGCGGGGACACATACGAAATACTGGTTCTTGAATCAGAATCAGCTCAAGCCAGAGAAATATTATTGGAAAACGGAATGTGATGATTTCGGAGGGGCAAACAATGAAAACGGTGGAATGCAAGGTGCGCGTCCGTTACAGCGAAACAGGCCGGCAGGGGTATGCGCATCATGCCAACTATTTTAACTGGTTTGACATGGGTCTGGAAGAGATCATCAAGCTCTGCGGTTCAAGCTACCGAGAAATAGAAGACTTAGGCTATTCTCTTGCGCCGATATCCGATTCATGCAGGTTTTACCACCCCGCGAGTTACAACGACGAGCTGACGATCCGCGTGATGGTAGCAGACTTAAGCTCCGTCAAAGTGAAGTTCTCTTATGAGGTTATCCGTGAAAAGGACGCACAGCTGATTGCCACAGGCCAGACAGATCATGTGTTTGTCGATAAGAACTTCAAACCTTACTCTCTCAAGCGGGTTATGCCGCGGCTGTTCGCAATGTTAAAAGAAATGGCGCAGTAAAAATCTAACGCGCGAATGCTGCCTGCCGGGCTTCGGGCAGGCTTTTTGTTTTCTTTCTTATAGCAAAGCTTCGTGCAGTTCAAGAACGCTGTTAAAAACATAGTGGGGCTTTTCAGTGCTTGCCTCAATGTCTGATTGTGTCATTTCGCCGGAAAGCATGCCCACAGCGCACATGCCATTGCCAATGGCCAGCATCATGTCAGTATACAGCCGGTCGCCAATCACGGCGGTTTTCTCTGCCGCGATGCCTGTATATTGTGTGATGTAAGCGGCTGTTTCGGGGAAAGGCTTTCCTAGATACTTCGGCTCGCATCCCGTGGCATGAGTCAGCATGGCGCAGATGCTGGCGCAGTCCGGCAGCACCTTACCGCCTTCAAGCGGGCAGACCGCGTCAATATTCGTTGCAAGAAAAGGCACGCCCTCACGCAGGAGATCCACAGCGCGGGCGGCTTTCTTGAAAGTGAATGAGGTGTCAAACCCCACCAGCACACAATCGGGCATGCCGAATTCCGCCAATTCGAAGCCCTCAGCGGCGAGCTGCTTTTCCATGGAGGGTGTTCCCACGGCATAGACTTTTGACGAAAAACCGTAAGTTTTTTTGATGTAATCCGCCGCCACATCAAAAGAGGTAATGATGCGTCTTGCATCAAAATCACCCAAACCAAGGCGTCTGAGCTTGTGTATGTAGTCGTCTGGAGACTTGGAGGAATTATTTGTGAAAAAGAAAAAGGGTATCTGACGCTCATTTAGCAGATCGAGAAATTCATGCGCCCCCTTAATCACACTGTCTCCCAGATATATTGTGCCATCCATATCGAGAATAAAGCATTCGATGTCAGCCAGCCGTTTCATGATACTCCTTTATATCAAAGACATAGTTATATTTCTCTGTGATTGTATCAGAAGCTGACAATTCGGACAACCGGTTTGGTTAATTATGCGCAATTCCGATGAAACGTCTTTGACTTCGGCTAGGCATGTGTTAGAATATTCTACAGCTGATAAAAGAGGGGGAAATGGTATGAATGAATTGAATGGCAAGATTGCCGTGGTTACCGGAGCAGGAAGAGGCATTGGTCTGGCAATCGTTAAAGCCCTTTTGGATGAAGGCGTGAAGGTGCTGGCCACATCACGAAATGTCGATGCTTTAGAATCCATCAACAGCAAAAGCCTGATAGCGGCTTCTGCGGATTTGATGGACGACCGCTCTTATGACAATATCGTTTCCAACTGTGTGGATAGCTTTGGCGGCATCGATATTATCATCAACAATGCCGGATACGCCAAAAAACTGCTTCTCACCGAAACCAGCAGGGAAGAATGGGATCGTCATATGGCGGTCAATGTGCGTGCGCCATTCATGCTGGTCAACGCGGCAATGCCTTATCTTGAAAAATCCAGCCATGGCACGGTCATCAATATCTGCTCGGTGGTATCCAC
>CAZNVX010000223.1:0-5763 GCA_964576225.1 uncultured Christensenellaceae bacterium | reverse complement strand
CGCATCCGGCTGCCGCCCGACGTGTTTGTGCAGCAGCAGACACCCGGCCATAACCGCGGCGCGCTGTATCGACGGCGCGAGCCCTGTTACACACGCGTATACCGCAATAAACAGCAGCGTGGCTACTAACCGCGGCGTTCGGCTCAGTCTGATCAGCCTGAAAAAGAAATACACGGCGGCGATCAATATGGCGGCATGCAAACCCGACACAGCCAGAACATGCGCCATGCCTGTGTCTTTAAACGCGGTATATGTCTCCTTATCCAGCCCCCGCTTATCGCCGAGAAGCAATCCTTTGGCGATGGGCGCAATGTCCGGCTCAAATACCCGGTCAACGGTGCCGCTGACAAAACGGCGCGCATCAGCCATAGCAACGGCAAACGTGACCCTGTGTCCGGTGATTTGTATCGACTCCGCATAGGCCTTATAATGCACGCCCTCGGATAGCAGATAAAGGTGTTCATCAAAACCGCCCGGGTTGCGCACACCGTGCGGACGCTCCAACTTGCCGAAAGCCGTCACCGTATCGCCGCACCTTAAATTACCTGACATTTCATGCGGCACATACAGCTTGATATTGCCGCATGACTCTTCGCCAATGCGCGCATCATCCAAAAGGCAGACAAGGCTGCCGTAATCGTTCAGATAGGGCTCGCTGTAAACATGCCCCGAAAAACTGATCCTTTCCCCTGTCGGCACATTTTTTACCGTCATCGCATTGGAGGCCAGGCACGCTGCCAGCAGCAGGCAGGTTGCCCCGGCCATCCAGCTTGGCAAAAAGAAAACCCTTTTCGCTCGTTGTACCGAGAGATAGCATAAAAAAGCCGCTGCGGCCATCACCGCTGCGGCTATTGCATAAATTAAAGCAGCCTGCACATACCGCCCCAGCAACACCCCGAATGCGAAGCAAACAGCCATCATCACCAGCGGCCGTCTGTTCATCACACGATTTGCCAGAATGGTATCGTCCACAGGCTAGACCTCGTATGTCCGGCGCTCCTCTATCATCTCCGCTGCCGGAAAACTCTCGCGCACCTCGCTTAAGACGTCCTGCGCTTTATACTCAGGAAACAAATGCGTGGCCAGCAGCTTGCGCACGCCCGCAGCGCGCGCAATGCGCCCCGCTTCCTTTGCGTCCACATGCGCAGCCGATGCCAGCTTGTCCTTCGAGAGCAGTGCCGCTTCCATGACAAACAAGTCGGCACCCTGGGCGAATGAAATCAACCGGGCATTGTCCTGGGTATCTCCCGAGTAGACAAGTTTCTTGCCGTCCGCTTCAAAAGCCATGGCAAAGCTCGGAACCGGATGAGGCATCAGCGCGAAGCTGACTTCAATATCAAACAACCTTATGCGCAGACCGTCTGTGATAAAACGCGCGCCTATCATTTCGTGTGCCGCTATCAGCCCTGCCTCGGCCGCCGGTTGATCCGGCAAATATACAGGCAACGGTTCTGTCCGCCATTTCAGCTTGCTGGCCGCAGCCAGCGCATACCGTAACGTCAGGGCATCTCCCATGTGGTCCGCATGCAGATGTGAGATCAGCAGCGCGTCAATATCCTTAATGGGAATCATCAGCTGCAGCTTTGACAGTGCGCCGCATCCAAGGTCAATCACAATATTCTTACCCTTGTGCGTCAGCACATAGCATGAGCAGCTCTCACCCGCCTTGGGATATGGTCCGTATTTGCCAATGCAAGTCAGTTTCATTTTATCGAAGCTCCTATTCTTTTTACCGGGAAGTACAACGCAATACCCCCCGCGACGCCGCCAATCCACTGTATGAGGTTGGGTATTATGGTTGCACTCGCATAGCCCCAGCCGCCCATAAACACCAGCTCGTATAAACCGTATCCGATAACCATGATAGCACCCGCCAATACGCTGGCCACAATAAAGCGGATAAATCTGCTGTTTTTGGAGGCAACAGCGTTGTTACCGTGTTCCCCAGCGAGTCCGTCATGCCCTGACGATGCCTTTTTCATGATCAAGCCGCAGACAAAACCCATCAGGCCTTTGATAATGAGGGTTGCGGGAATATACACAGGGAACCCTATCGCCCAGTCTGCCAGCGCGCTTCCGACTCCCGCAGCCAAAGCCGCCCACGGAGCACCCAGCAGCATTCCTGTGCAATAAATAATGCTGTCGCCCATGTTCACGTAAGCGCTTGTACTGGGTATGGGGATGGCCACCAGAAAAGTAATCACAAAGACCAGCGCCGCCAGCATGCTGGTCATAACCAATGTCCGCGTGTGATTGTTTTTGTTCAACTCTTGTCTCCTCTTTTGCTTTTGTTTTATTCTAATAGATTTGCGCCCTCTATGCAATTGCATTTTGCTTGAACAATCACGCGATATCCGCCGCTTCATATACTGTATTATCACATCTTATCTACGGGGGCCTTTCTTATGTGCGGAATCGCGGGTATCATTGATTTTGAAAACAATCTGCTGGAAGCAAGCCGGTCGCTGGCGGCTATGATTGATGCCGTTTCTCATCGCGGGCCGGACTCGGCCGGTACATTTCTGACGCATCAGGTTGCGCTTGGCCACCGGCGTTTGACAGTGGTTGACCCGGCAGGCGGCAGCCAGCCGATGATCCGCAGCATCGGCTCGAATACATACACCATTGTTTACAACGGCGAGCTTTACAATACGACAGAGCTTCGCGCATCGCTTATCAAAAAAGGGCACGTGTTTTTTTCGCATTCAGATACCGAAGCGCTGCTGCTGTCATACATTGAATGGGGTCCGTCCTGCGTTGAGCATCTCAATGGTATTTTTGCCTTTGCAATTTGGGATGAAAAAAAACAACGCGTTTTCTTGGCGCGTGACCGCATGGGCGTGAAACCGCTCTTCATAGCGCGGGCAGGCCACGCGCTTTTGTTCGCATCCGAGATAAAGTCGCTGCTGGCGCATCCCGATATCCACCCGGTATTGGACGGAAACGGCCTGTTGGAGCTTTTTGCGCTGGCGCCCGCACGCACAGCGGGCAAAACTCTCTTTTCCGGTATCGAAGAGCTGCGTCCCGGTGAGTGCATGATTTATTCGCCGCTTGGCACCTATGTCCACCGCTACTGGCAGTTTGTGAGCGCGGAGCATACTGACAACCTCAATACAACCACAGAGAAACTGCGCTGGCTGGTAATGGACTCTGCAAAAAGGCAGATGGTGGCCGATGTGCCGGTATGTACGCTGCTGTCAGGCGGGCTTGATTCAAGCGCACTTTCGGTGATCGCCGCGCGGGCCACATCAGAAAAGGACGGGATACTGCGCACGTTTTCGGTTGATTATGCCGAAAATGAAAAATATTTCACGCGAAGCGTATTCCAACCCAGCCCGGACAGCGACTATATCGACATCATGCGGCGGCATATCGGCAGCGACCACATCACATGCACCCTCGAAACGCCTCAGCTGATTGATTCGCTGCACGATGCAATGGTTGCGCGTGATCTGCCCGGAATGGCCGATGTGGATTCGAGCCTCCTGCTGTTCTGCCGTCAAATAAAAGGCTATGCCACAGTTGCGCTCTCCGGCGAATGCGCGGACGAACTGTTCGGTGGATATCCATGGTTTTATCGCGAAGACCTTCTAAACCTCGATATGTTTCCATGGGCCAACTCGCTGGATCTTCGGCGCAGCGTGATGTCCAGATCTCTTGCAAATCTGAATATTGAGGACTACGCAAAAAGCCGTTATTTTGATACTGTTGACGAAACGCCGTTGCTGGGAAGCGAAAAACCACTCGAACGCCGGCGGCGGCAGATGTTTTATCTGAATATCAAATGGTTCATGTCAAATCTTCTGGAGCGTAAGGACAGAATGAGCATGGCGTGCGGCCTCGAGGTGCGCGTTCCATACTGCGACCATCGTCTCGCTGAATACGCGTGGAATATTCCATGGGATATCAAAAACCTCGGAGGCATGGAAAAAGGCATCCTTCGGCTCGCCGTCAAAGACTTGCTGCCGGAAGTCATATATAACCGAAAAAAGAGCCCATATCCCAAAACGCATCATCCTGAGTATACCCGGCTTGTTTCCACTGCGCTCAAAGAGACCCTGGCGGACCGTACAGCGCCTATCCATGCGCTGATCGACAAGTCTGTCGTTGAGGAAATGCTTGATACGCTGAGCATCGTCACACCGTGGTTCGGGCAGTTGATGACGGGTCCGCAGCTCTTTGCGTTCTTATTACAGCTTAATATGTGGCTCAAAGAATACCATGTCAGTATCCATATCTAGCCGCTTTTAATAATGCCGTAGTTGCGCACAAAGGGATCGGACAGACAGAGATAGCCCGTCAGCTTGTCGATCTGCCGACCCTCTACGATAAACTGAACTCTCTTGATGCCGTCCATGGCCGTGATGGTATTAACAATTGAGTATACGAGCAGCATCTCGTCTTTCGCGGAAAGACCGGCGCATGCATCCATAAACTGCTGCGAGAAGTCCACATATGCGATATCATTGTAGACACTGACGCCTTTAATATCGTGTTCTGTGACCCCGGTGGGCATCACCGGCCAAACGTTATCACCATCTCCTTCAAGCGGACCGTTGAGCACTTCGAGCACTCGTTCCCGGGCGCTCCATGTCTTTCCCTGCTCCATATTCCTCGGCACCTCAAGGAGCAGATCGGACGCCTGATCCGCAAAATACACAGGCGCGCTGCTGGCTATATAACCAAAGAAATCCGTCCTCTCCATCCCGTCAAAAAACCAATACTGATCATCAATTGTGATAATCCGTTTGCCCGATACATATATGTCCACACTTTTTATATTGGTCACAAATCCGGTGATGGTATAAATCAAGGCTGCATATGACAAAAGATCTCCGGAAGCATTCAAAACGCCGCGCTGGACGGGTGTTCTGGAAAAGTTTAATTCAAGGACGCGTTGGCCGTTGCCGGCATCAATATAAGTCGGAGGTTTTGCCAGCTCAATATCCGCGATCAATGGGCTGCGCATCGCAGCCGTGTCACGCGGTCCGTTTTTCAGTTCCAAAAGCAGCCCCTCAATAAAATTGTCATCTGTATATTTGACAGTGCGAACTTCTGGTAATATGTAGCCGCCGCCCGCTGCCACGAAATATAAAACCGTTGATATCTCATTGGTTTTGGGCTTTGGCTCATCCTCAGCTTCCGCCGTATCTGGCCCCCCCGCAGCTTCCTCTTCTTCGGTCGCGGCGGCTTCAGGCACATATTTTGAATAGGCATTCAGCCATGCATCGTCAATACTGCCTGTCTGTTTTTTGAGCGGCGCAGACGGATACCCAGCCAGACCGGCTCTGATGCCGTTATAAAACACACACACCGACGTGGCGCCAAGCTTATCTGTGACAGTGTTGGCAATGGCCTGCTCAAGTATAAACGCCTGCATGGGCTGCAATGCATCGCCGTGATACTTAAGATACACGTTGGCGACATTTTTTGAGTACTCAAGAAAATCAAGCGACATCCCTTCCGGCGCAACACTTGAAAGGCTGTCGTTGGATGTTCCTTTAAGCAGCTCCTGAACAGCGGAAGCGGCCGGGTTTGTATCCTGACTGATCACCAAGGTGCGCAGCTCAGCCATCAATGTTCGGCTTGTTTCATTCAGAAAGTATACCGCCGACTTTTCCACCCTGCCGTAATCATCAAAAGCGCTCAAGTCAATCACGCTGGCCGGCACGTTGGCTCCCACCAGCTTTTGGTCGCGTATGACGCCGCAGCCGCTCAGCAGCAGACAAGCGGCAAGCAATAGTCCGATCGCCTGTTTCATTG
>CAZNVX010000222.1:0-5766 GCA_964576225.1 uncultured Christensenellaceae bacterium | reverse complement strand
TTTTTCGCATAAATAAGGGTGTGCTTGATATTTCAAATGATAATGATTTAAACAAATATACCCCAGAAGATGAAAGGCCAATTCCTTTCAGAAACATGATTTACATAGGCGATGGAATAACTGATGTACCATGTATGAAGCTAACAAAAACAAATGGGGGTTATTCGATTGCTGTATATCAAGAGGGTCAACGGACAAAGGTTGAAGATTTATTGCAACATGAAAGGGTCGATTTTATTGCTTTAACAGATTATTCTGAAAACAGTGAGATAGACAAAGTTGTAAAGGATATGATATGCAAAATGGCAATGGTTGATAGTTTAAAAAGCAGAAGCAAGAAGCAAATCGAACAAATAAAAAAACAAACACAAGAGGTGTAGTTTATGCCGGATCATTCAATATTCAACGAGCGCCCAGAATCACAAGATCAGGCGATACAATTACTTGTTAAGATGGGATATCAGTATATTACGAGAGCTGAAGCCGAGCAAAAACGCGGACGACTCTCTAATGTATTATTTCCCGATGTCATGAACAATTTTTTGTCTTCTCAATCATTCGTATACCGAGATAAGATGACACCCTTTTCAGGGCGTTCTGTCCAAACGGCTATTCGTGATCTGGATTTTCCCCTCGTAACAGGATTAATGACCGCAAGCAAGAATATCTATGATAGTTTGCTATACGGTAAAAGCTGTGAAGAAGAACTTTTTGATGGCGGCAGGCAGTCTTTTGATCTGAACTATATTAACTGGGATGATCCAAGTAAAAATATATGGCAAGTGACGGACGAGTTTTCTGTTGAACGTAATAACGGAAAATACGCTCGCCCTGACATTGTAGTTCTTATTAACGGCATCCCGTTGGTTGTAATTGAATGCAAGAAATCCAGTGTTGATGTAGAAGAAGGCGTAAAACAGAGTATACGGAATTGGCAGAATGATTATATTCCGCAGCTCTTCAAATTCGCTCAACTTGTTGTTGCTATGAATCCGGCCTCAGTTAAATATGCAACAGCAGGAATGCCACAAGAGTTCTTCTGTTCATGGGCCGAAGAAGATAGACCCTGGCTAGATGAAGCATTGAAGCGTTATGTGACTAATAAGACTATGGAACAAGACCGCGCAATAATATCGCTGCTATCCAAGGAACGGCTGCTGAAGCTAATTCGATATTATATTCTCTATGATAACAATATCAAAAAAATTGCTCGATATCAGCAATACTTTGGCGTTGAAAATACAATGCGAAGAATTAAGGGTGAAGACGGTCAACACGGACGGGGTGGTGTGATTTGGCATACTCAGGGCAGTGGGAAATCATTGACCATGGTGATGCTTACCAAGAGAATTATTGCAGACAAAGAAATCAGGAACTCTCGTTTTGTTCTTGTTTGTGATCGCGTTAATCTAGTTAAGCAGTTAAAGGATAACTTTATACATACTGGACTTGATCCAAGCTACGCAAGTACTGGCAAGGGGCTTATTACTCTATTGCAGAATAATGGAGAAACCATCATAACAACTACGATTCATAAATTTGAGAACGCAGCACGAAGCCGTACAAAAATAATAGATGGAAATATCTTTTTATTAATTGATGAAAGTCATCGGTCACATACTGGCGAGTTCCATAATATGATGAACGAAGTCTTACCTAATGCTGTTAAAATTGGATTTACTGGCACACCCTTATTGAAGAAGGATAAAAATAACACCTACAAGAAATTCGGTCCTTTGATCGGCAAAGCTTATAAGTTTGAAGATGGTATTAGGGATAAAGTCATTGTGCCGCTCGTATACGAAGGAAGAATCGTTCCACAGGAAGTGTCGAATGAAAAAATAGATGATTATCTTAAATATATACTAGAGCCGCTTAATGAAGAACAGCGCGAAGATATGCGCCGAAAATGGAGTAGATTCGTCCCATTAGCACAGACGAGGCAGCGTATTGATATGATCGCCTTTGATATTCACGAGCATTTCAGGTCCTATTGTATGCCAAGAGGCTATAAGGCCATGGTGGCTGCGTCTTCACGTGCAACAGCAATCGATTTGCATCATGCAATAAGCAAAATTGGTGGCGTAAAAACTGCAGTCCTCATTTGTCCGGAAAATGTAAATGAGAATGATGCCCAAACTATCACTAAGCTGGATATAAAGAAAATACGCGATTTCTTTAAAAATGAAGTTGAGCCGCGCTTCGGACAAAACTACGATGAATATGAGGACTATGTAAAAAACAACATCGTCGGTGGCGAAGACATTGATATTGTTATTGTTAAAGACATGCTTTTAACCGGCTTTGATGCTCCCGACTTGGGCGTATTATATGTAGATAAGTCAATGAAGGAGCATACTTTATTACAAGCAATAGCACGTGTAAATCGGGTATATCCAGGCAAGAGCTTTGGGCTGATCGTAGATTATTGGGGACTCTTTGCTAATCTGAGTTCGGCCATGGAGTTGTACAATGATGAAGAATCAGGCTTGTCAGGATATGATGCTGGAGATTTGCAAGACTCGATTTATACTGCAAATGAACAAAAGGAAGCGTTATTAAAGAGTCATAAAGAGTTATGGAATGTCTTTCAAGATACGAATTTTGACCGTAATGATTCAAGATCATGGCAAGCATTTTTTGAGGATGACAACGATCAGGCTGGAAAAGAGAAGCGGAAGTTGTTTTATTCAAGATTGGCAAGCTTTTCAAAGCTTATGGAACTGGTTATGGCGAGTTACTCAATATATTCCATGGTCGGCCTTGAGCAAATGCTAAAGTATAAGCAAGATCTATTATTTTTTCAGAAACTAAGAGCTTCATTGATGATGATATATGCTGAGACCGTTGACTTTAGTCGTTACGAAGAAGGAATACGCAGTTTATTAAACAATTTTGTCTCTTCAGAACCGGTTCGCATAATCGTCGATCCAGTTCCTATACACGACAAAGAATCAATGGATCGGCAACTTGATGAACTTGATGGAGCTAAGGCGAAAGCTGCATATATTCGGACCCGATTGGTATCCGAACTAGAAGCAAGACGATATGAAGACCCGATGATGTATAAGCGGTTCTCCGAACGTATTAAAGCAACTCTTGAAGAGTATATGAAATCGCGAGATGAAAACGCTTACTTCTCAAGGATTAAAAAGCTAGCAGAAGACTTCAGGGAAGGCTTTACAGGAAATACTTATCCCTCAAACATAGATCGGGACAACGATGCCAAGGCCTTCTATGGAATTATTGCGGAACCACTAAAAAAATACCATTCAGGAGTTGATGAAGAATTAGACGAAAATTTAGGTAAATTAGCATTAAATATTAATGATGCAATAAAGTCTTTAGCAAGAGTTGATTGGAGATTCAATACCGCAATACATAAAAATATGAATCAGGCTCTAGATGATTTAATTTGGGACTTTTCTGAGGAGTATGGCATCAATTTACCTATTGAAGAAATTGATCTTCTATTGGAGAGCATAATGAAAACAGCTCTGAGCAGGTATTAATATGCAACTTAAGATTAATTTCAAGAAACATATAAATGTTGAGGTTCAATATAAAGATATAAAAAAAGTCAGGTTAAAAGTTTTCCCCAACTATGAAGTTAAGGTTTCTGTACCATTAAATACGCCAGAAGAGTGGGTTGTACAATTTCTTAATGGTAAACAATCTTGGATTGAGGAAAAGCTAGAGCTATTTAAAAAAACAGCGGCAATTGAAAAAGAATCAGTTATTAAATCTGGCGTTTCAACTCGGATTATGGGCAGACAGCTTACTATAAAAACTTTTTATGGCAGGCAAAAGTGTGTTCAAACAAATGACGCCGAGGTACAAATATTTTCACCGCATATAAATGACGATGCATCAATAGGCATTCAATTTAATAACTGGTGGCAAAAAACTTCAAAGCAGTACTTTGTTTCTATTGTTAAAAGAATGTATCCCATAATTGAAAAACATCAAATAGAATTACCAATAATAGTTGTAAAAAAGATGAAAACACTTTGGGGAAGTAGTAGCCCCAAACATGGAAAGATAAATCTAAATTATTATTTATTCAAAGCTCCCGTTCCATGCATTGAGTATGTTATTTTACATGAACTAGCTCATTTCCTTTATCCAAAGCATAATAAGGATTTCTATGAGTTTTTAACAATCCATATGCCCGATTGGAAAGAGCGAAAGAAACTATTGGATTATGAAATTGTCTTAGGTGTTTAAGTACTCATCCATTCATTTTAATCGCGCAAAATAGTTATTCAGCTTCTCCTCGCAAATCTGCTTAATTTCCTTTTTATCGTCGTTAGTTAAACGCTTCCAAACAGAGCTATCCACTTCGATAATTCCAAGAGTTTTCGTATGGCGCAGCATTTGCATATCTTCAAAGCGCTTGAATGGATTAATCAGAATGTTTTTCTCAATGTCTTTATGGTTGTAGCCGTCTTTGGCGTAAATGCTGTTGGGTTTTTCAACCTTTGTACCATTGCTACGTCTGGTCTCGTAATAATTGCGAAAATATTCGGCAATATCAGATAGCTTAATTCTTCCCTTACTATCTGCATTCTTTAGGATTGCCATAAGCAAAACCGGCTTATAGGAGTAGCTCATATCCATCTGTCGTACCATTTCCATAAACAAATCTTTCCGGTTGTCATCATTAATCAGCGTCCATCCGAACTGTGATGCATATTTCTCTAGTGTCTCTTCCTTGAAATATTTAAACGTACGATGCTCGCTCATGGGTACGATCAGATCAGGGACTAGCTTGCCTTCTCGCAAATAGCTTTCAATGGTTTCAGATTGTACATCTACACGTCGTACAAATTCAATTTGGCTGATCATTCCTGCCGCTTCTTCTTGCCAGTTAAAGATATCAACCGCTTCATAATCCGTCGCATCGACAGGATATTCGATAACTGCTTCAGGCTTGTCTCCTCTGTCGTACAGCCCATCTTCAGCAATTTTCTTCTTTTGTGGTGCCAATACAAGCTTACCGGGTTTATAATCCTTCAGCTGGAACAGACGATGCATTGAATAGGGCATATTATACTGGCTAGCATTATCCACAAAGTCAAAAACCATTAAACTTTCTTTCCCCTCGGCTGTGCGCATGCCTCGGCCCAGCTGCTGGGTATAGAGAACCTTTGACATGGTGGGGCGAGCCATAAAAAGCACTTCTGTTTCCGGACAGTCCCATCCTTCATTTAGAAGGTCGCAAGCGCACAACACATTAATTTCGCATGTTTCAAATTTGGTGAGGTATTCTTTTCTCTCCGATGATTTCATACCGCCCGAAACGGCATAGGCGACAACACCTTCCGCCCTAAAAAGCTCGGCGATCTGTTCGGCATGCTTTACCGAAGCACAAAAAACTACGGTGCGCTTATTTCTTACATAGTTGAGCCAAGTATCTACAATAAGTTTATTACGTTCAGGTACATAAATTTTGCTTTCAAGGTCACGTATGTTATATTGAACGCTATTAAAACGAATCTTTGTCAAATCGATATTGGTATGTATTCTAATACACCGTACAGGTACAAGTTCTCCGATTTCCACTGCAGTTTTGATATCAAGCTTATGAGCAGTGTTCTTGAAAATATCAAGGATAATAGTATTATCATCAGTACGTTCAGGTGTTGCGGTTAGCCCTAAAGTAAACTGTGGTTTAAAATATGTCAATACTTTTTGATAGGTATCTGCTGACGCGTGATGCGCTTCATCAATGATCAAATAACCAAAAGCTATGTCCTCAAAGCT
>CAZNVX010000221.1:0-5770 GCA_964576225.1 uncultured Christensenellaceae bacterium | reverse complement strand
ATGAACTGATGTCCCGCTCCTTGAAGGATGCCGGTCATCGTCTGCAGCATGGTGAGAAACAGCACGCCGATGGCGAGTATGCGCAGCAGCTCTCCGCCCAGCAGAAGCGCATCGGGCGTGATTCTCTCCGATGAGTACAGAAGGCGGATAATGGGTTCCGCCAGAAGGTACATGCCGACAGCACAGGGCAGGCCAATCAGTATGGCGAGCTTAAATCCCATTGCCGAGCGTGAGCTCACGGCGTCCGGATCGTTTTGCGCACGGGCCTCGGAGATCGCAGGAACCAAACTCATGCACAGTGCAAGCGACAGCACAGCCGGCATGTTGATCAGAGGATTCACAAAACCGGTCAGGACGCTGAAGCTGTCGCTCGGGCTCAAAGAGTTAAACGCGGCGTAATCCATGCCAGACATTACATTTGTGATAATGAAAGTGTCTGCCGCGCCGACCAGCGGCATGATGCAGCCGCCCAGCGCGATCGGCAGCGCTATCACAAGCAGATCCATCAAAACGGTTCGTTTTGACTGGTAGGCCGTATTGGGCAGCATGCGGCGTCTATCTTTAATATCACGCTTTTTTCGGTTATACAGACCGATAATCAGAACCAGCGCGCACACCTCGGATAATGACACGCCAAGCAACGCACCGGCTGCGCCCATATGCGGCGCCTGCGGGGTCCACCATAACGAAGCGAACAGCAAGCCGGCACCCAGCTTGATGAGCTGCTCAACGATTTGCGTCATAGCGGTGGGCAGCATCATTTGGAGGCCCTGAAAATACCCGCGGTACGCTGAGAGCAACGACACAAACAGCAGGGCGGGCGCGATCATCATCAATGAGAGCTTGGCCTCGGGAATCTTAACACCGTTGGCAACAGGCTCCGCAACGACCAGCATGATAATGGTGGATACGATGCCGATAAGAAGCAGCACTTTAAATGCGGTCTGAAAAACCTTGTGCGCACCGCGATAATCGCCCACGGATACACGCTCAGATACCATGCGGGAAATGGCGGTGGGCAGGCCAGCTGTGGAGATGACAACAAGTGCTGCGTAAATGGGATAAGCCACTTGGTAGCTTGCCATACCCTCGGTGCCAATAATATTGGCCAGCGGTATACGAAAGACCGCACCGATGAATTTGACAATCAATCCGGCAAGGCCGAGTATGGCCGCGCCCTTTACGAAACTCTTGTGCCCCTTGGTCATGCGAAGACTCCTGTTCTGAACTGTATAAATTTGCTATTGCCCTTAATCCTATGCATTATATTATAAAACCGGCTGTCTGCCAATGCAAACGGTTATTTTTGAACGTCCTGCGTTGCGTTAACTCTTCTTAATATATATAATCATCATGTGAAAGATTCATGCGGGGTAGATTATTATGCCTTTTCATATTGTTTTGGTTGAACCGGAAATTCCGGCCAATACGGGAAACATCGCGCGCACCTGCGCCGTGACGGGCGCGCACCTGCATTTGGTGGAACCCCTTGGCTTTTCAATATCCGACAAGCAGCTTAAGAGAGCTGGGCTGGATTATTGGCCGCATCTTGGCGTGGCCGTTCATAAGTCTCTTGGCGATTTCTTCGCTGCGACGAAAGGCGGTCAGTACTATTTCTGTTCCACCAAAGCGAAGAAATGCTATCATCAAACGGCGTTTGCGGACGGCTGTTACCTGATGTTCGGCAAGGAAACGAAAGGGCTGCCCGAGGATATTGTGTTTTCCAACATCGGTGAGGCGATCAGGATACCGATGAAGGAGGGTCTGCGTTCGCTCAACCTCTCCAATGCTGTGAGCATCGTGCTCTATGAGGCGCTGCGCCAGCATGGCTTCAAAAGCATGACCTAGCGAAAGCCGGCAATCACCGAAAGCTGAAGATGCGGCTGCGATTCCAATAGGCCGCCATTACATTTCCAGGCGATTTTTCTCTTGCTTTTTTGATCTCTTTCGAATAGAATTATCTCTGGCATTTAAAAGACCATTAATCGAGTGTTTGAATCACAAAGGAGCTGTGTATGAACAAAAAGACAGTGAAGGATATTGATGTCGCGGGGAAAAAGGTACTGGTTCGTGTCGACTTTAATGTGCCTCTCAATGATAAAAAAGAAGTAACGGATGAAACAAGAATCGTGGCCGCGCTGCCGACGATCGAATACTTAAAAAAGCAGAATGCGAAAGTGATTCTGTGTTCGCATCTTGGGCGCCCGAAGGGAGAGTTCAAGCCTGAGTTTTCTTTGAAACCGGTGGCTTTGCGGCTTGAGCAACGTCTTGGCTGCAGCGTCACATTCGCTTCCGACGTTGTGGGGGACAACGCAAAAGCAGCGGTGGATGCGATGCAGGACGGCGACATTGTGTTGCTCGAGAATGTCCGTTTCCATAAAGAAGAGACCGCGAATGACCCTGAGTTTTCCAGAAAGCTTGCTTCATTCGCCGATATATTTGTCAATGATGCTTTCGGTACAGCGCACAGGGCGCATGCGTCCACTGTCGGTGTCGCGAGCTACATACCGGCGGTGGCCGGTTTCCTGATCGGCAAGGAGCTTGATTTGCTGGGCGGCGCGCTGGAAAATCCTGTGCGGCCGTTTGTTGCGATACTGGGCGGCGCGAAGGTTTCGGATAAGATCGGGGTGATTGATAATCTGATCGGCAAGGTGGACGCCATTATCATCGGCGGCGGCATGGCCTACACGTTTTTGAAGGCCAAGGGGATGGAAGTCGGCGCATCGCTGGTGGACAACGAACGAATAGAGCTGGCCAAAAACCTGATTAAGAAAGCGGAAGCCAAAGGGGTTGACCTGATGCTTCCTGTGGACTCCATCGTGGCGGACAAATTCGACGCTGCTGCCAAAACAGACGTGGTGCCATCCGAGCATATGCCGGAAGGTTGGCTGGGGCTTGACATCGGGCCTTCCACAAAAATGCTTTATACCGATAAGATCCGTACCGCCCGAACGGTGGTGTGGAACGGGCCGATGGGTGTGTTTGAAATGAGCCCGTTCGCCGAAGGAACCAAGGCCATTGCCAAAGCATTGGCGGAATCTGAAGCGGTGACGATTATCGGCGGGGGCGACAGCGCTGCGGCGGTCAAGCAGCTTGGCTTTGCCGATGCGATGACACATATATCAACAGGCGGCGGCGCCAGCCTCGAGTTCCTCGAGGGCATTGAGCTTCCTGGCATCAAGGCGCTTGAGGATAAGTAAAGCAAGCAGCACATACGTATTGATGCGGCGGCTGCTCTTTTGGGCAGCCTTTTCCATAAGGCTTGCCGTGACGAAAGGTATAATGAGGGAGGGTTAACAAATGAGAAAACCGATTATAGCGGGTAACTGGAAGATGAACAAAACGCCCGGAGAAGCCGCGGCGCTGATCGAAGCGCTTATTCCGCTGGTAAGCGACGTCGACGACGTGGATATAGTGGTGTGTCCGCCGTTTGTTGATTTGGCCGCTGCCAAAGCTGCGCTGGCCGGTTCCAATATCAAGCTGGGCGCTCAGAATATGCACTATGAGGAGAGCGGCGCGTATACAGGTGAGATATCTGCGGGGATGCTGCTGGCGATGGGCGTTGAATATGTCATTCTGGGGCATTCAGAAAGACGGCAGTATTTCGGAGAGACGGACGAGGGTGTTAACAGGAAGGTTAAAGCGGCGCTGAAAGCCGGTATTAAGCCTATTGCCTGCGTGGGTGAGACGCTGGAGGAACGGGAAAGCGGAATCACCGCAGAGGTTGTCTGCAGACAGACGAAGCTGGCATTGTTGGGGCTTTCGCCAGATGAAGCGGCCGCTATCATTATCGCGTATGAGCCGATATGGGCCATAGGAACGGGCAAGACGGCGACTTCAGACGATGCCAACGAGACCATTGCTTCCATCCGGGACGCGGTCAGGCAGGTGTATGGTGATCATACAGCGGACAGTGTCCGTATTCAGTATGGCGGCAGCATGAAGCCATCAAACGCGGCAGAGCTGATGGCCAAGCCTGAGATTGACGGAGGACTGATTGGCGGAGCGGCGCTCAAAGCGGAAGACTTTACCGGAATCGTTAAATACCAAAGCAGAGGTTGATATGGCAAAAAAACTGACGGCACTGATGATACTGGACGGCTTTGGCGAAGGACCGGCTGATGCCGGTAACGCCATTGCAGTAGCCGGCGCACCGGCGATTGCAGCGCTGAAAAAAGAATACCCCTTTACCACTCTCGGCGCATCCGGTATGGATGTGGGTTTGCCGACAGGGCAGATGGGCAATTCTGAGGTGGGGCATTTGAACATCGGCGCCGGGCGTATTGTTTATCAGGAACTGACGCGCATTACCAAGGACATTGCAGACGGCGGCTTTTTTGAGAAGCCGGAGCTTAACGCGGCGATTGATCATGTGCTAGACAACGACACAAAGCTGCATACATACGGCCTGGTTTCTGACGGGGGAGTGCACAGCCATTTGGATCATCTTTATGCACTGCTGCGTCTGGCAAAAAAGCGCGGCCTTGACAACGTCTACATCCATTGTTTTATGGATGGTCGGGATGTGCCGCCCGACAGCGGCAAGGGCTACATTCAACAGCTGGAAAACAAAATCAAAGAAATAGGCATTGGTGAGATCGCCACGGTGATGGGCCGGTATTATGCAATGGACCGTGACAACCGGTTTGAGCGTGTGGAAAAGGCGTATGCGGCCATGGTACGCGGTGAAGGCGTTGCTGCCGGGTCCGCTGTTGTGGCCATGCAGCAAAGCTATGCCAAGGGCGAGATGGACGAGTTCGTGATGCCTTCCGTGGTTGTGAAGAATGGCCGCCCGGTGGCCACTATCGGCAAGAATGATTCAATCGTTTTTTTCAACTTCCGGCCGGACAGGGCGCGCGAGATCACAAGAACGTTTATTGAAGAGAGCTTTGACGGTTTTAAGCGCGAGTATTTCCCGGTCTACTATGTCTGTATGACGCAATACGATAAAACGTTCAAAAACGTGCATGTGGCTTATAAGCCGCAATCACTGGCCAATACGCTGGGCGAATACATTGCAAAGAACGGAAAGCGCCAGTTTCGCATTGCAGAAACAGAAAAATATGCGCATGTGACGTTCTTTTTCAATGGTGGCGTTGAGAAGCCCAATGAAGGTGAGGACAGGTTTCTGATTCCATCCCCCAAGGTGGCCACATATGATCTCAAGCCTGAGATGAGCGCCTACGAGGTGGCGGACGAAGCTGTCAGGCATATCGAATCAGGCGACTATGACGTGATGGTCTTAAACTTTGCAAACCCGGACATGGTGGGCCATACCGGTATACTTGAAGCGGCCGTAAAAGCGGTGAAGGCCGTGGATGAATGTGTGGGCCGTGTCGTGGCAGCCATACTGGAGAATGGCGGAGATGTTTTAATCACGGCTGATCACGGTAATTCCGAAAAAATGTTTGATGATAACGGGGGGCCGTTCACCGCACATACAACCAATAAGGTGCCGGTGATACTTGTCAGTGAACGCCATAAAAGCGTTCGTCTAAGGGAGGGGGGGCGCTTGGCTGACATTGCACCGACTTTGCTCCATTTAATGAACTTGCCTGTGCCTGATGACATGACGGGCCAGTCCCTCATTATAGAATAGCTTTTGACGCAAACGCTTTGTCTCGCGGCAGGGCGTTTCTTCAAAATCTGAAATTATTAATAGGCAGCCTAGAACCACTCGTATAATCAAATGGATTTTTGAGTGGATAAATGGGGAAAAACCATGTATAATAAAAAAAAGTCAAAGGAGTGATGCCATTATGATCCATGT
>CAZNVX010000220.1:4464-5832 GCA_964576225.1 uncultured Christensenellaceae bacterium | reverse complement strand
ACAGGCCGGAAGCATATCCCGACATGGCTTTTCAAGAAGGCACAGAAGCTCGATAAGGAAGCTGAACGCATTGTTGCGGCACTCTCGGATATCAACGCTTTTAACGCCGGAAAGAAGAAGGATGCCGCGCTTGCCATCATTGCTGAATGGCTGCCGGAGGCACAGCGGTTCACTGCCCAGCTTGGGAGCGTTGATAGTTATATCAGCGATGTGAAGCGTCAATACAAGTCTGCCGAGGCATTTATAAGCGCTGAGAACCGTGTCCTACAGGAACAGGTGAATGAGCTTGATAATGCGTACGTGCGGTCGCAGCGAGAGGTATATGAGCTTCGGGAAACGCTTAGAAAGCAGAAAAAATTACTTGATAGAATACCAAAGAAAGTGCTGGAGGTGGTACAACGGGAAAAACAGAGAAAAGAGCGATAGATTGAATATATTGTAATATTATGATATGATCTAGACTGAGTCAAAAGGGCTTTTGAAAAGTTGTTATACTTTCATACACAAACATGCGAAATATATCAGGTTCCTATAAAGGATATTTGAAAAACAAAGCTATCCTGTGTCTAATAAAAATAGGGGTATAAAGTAAACAATGAATATATTAGATGAAGCTTATGAGGCGTATTTTTCGTTATTGAATGAATACTTTAGGGGTATCTATACACCTGGTATTGATAAAAATACACAGGCTAGAAATATAGCCCATATGACAAAAGCTGCACAAGTCGTATTGATGAGTATCGACGATATCGCTCAGGATATTTCTGAATTCTGGAACAAATATGCTAGCCCTGTTTTATCGTTTATTAGAGATGATAATGCATTTAAAGCATTATACTGTGGTCAGATATCCCCACTTGAAGGTCAACAATTTGTCAAGAGAACAGCAATGTATGTTGACTCAATATTAATCGAAGACCCAATAACAAATATAGTTAACTTAAAAGATTTATCTACTGATAATGTGTATTTAATACGGATGATTCGCCATGCGTTTAACTTAATGGATTTAAAGGAACTTTTTTTTGGGCAAGGCAATTTTCCGATCCTTACTATTTTTCCTTATTTTCTGGATGAAGCTACTCGACAAGAAATAAAAAAAGTGGTTGATAAGAAGGGTTTAGCCTATTTTTCTGAATTACTGGAGGTGAATTATACTGATATTGAAGAGTTTTTTGATTTTTTAAAAACATTTGAAGAACCATTAAAGTTATCAAACAAAATTAGACGGCCCGAACTACTTCCAAAAAATAAAGATCAAAGTGCACACGATTTCATTATTGAAGTTTATCAATCTGCTTTAAAGTCAAGAAAAGATATACAGGGCATTACTGTTGGAACGACATTAGGGCAGAAAATACTTGG
>CAZNVX010000220.1:0-4454 GCA_964576225.1 uncultured Christensenellaceae bacterium | reverse complement strand
CATTCACAACAAGTATTTGATTCAGAATATTATTGGAAAATGTTTAGTTGGAATGTTAACAACCAGCAAAATAATATTGATGATTTAATAATTAACTCGTTAAATTTACAGCAATTCAATTGGCTCGGCAACATACCAATGGATAAACTTGTTTTATTAAGACAAGAAGGTGAATTATCGAAAATACGTGAAATCTTAAGAAAAAATATATACTCATGCACACATTCTAACTCCAATCTAGATAAAGTTGCGGATCAAGCTATTAAGAATATTGAGGCATCTTTAAATGAACACAACGCGCAGGTTGAAGAGATTGAAAAATCAATTAAAAAGAAGTATTTAATTGATGGGCCTATCATCATTGTCGGACTACTTGCGGGCATTTTTTCTGGTCCACTTTTACCTTTATCTTTAATGGGATTAGCATCAACCGCATATGGAGGATGTGATTTGGTTAAAAGTGTGTTATCTGCAAAAAAAGAAAAAAATGAAATCGAGTCAGGTGTGTTTAGCATGCTTTTAAGTGCAAAAAACAAGGGGTAAGCCTATGGAGATTTTTGATTACCAAGAATTTGGTCTAAGTGTTATAGCATATTTGAACTATGTAGAGCGAAAGCAAAAAAGAGACCCTAGTTTTGATCCTCACCCATTAATTAAAGCTCTTAATTGTGCATTTACGGATACATTAAAATTAAAGACTGGTGAGACGGTTATGGGAGTTTCGGGAGATGCAAATAAATATCCTGATGACTCGCCAAGAGAATCATATTGTGTTGTTATCCGAAAAGAGAATGTTGGATTCACGCTACTTGCTGTTAAAGATCTCTCTATTGGAAAAGATGTGCCTCTTGAATCAGCAATCTATTTGATTTTAATTTCAATGAAAATGGATAAATTTGATGGTTCAGATATATCAGTTAATGAAGCAATTACGATAATTAATACAACATTGCCAGAGATTAATATCATTCGTTTTAATAATTCGGAGTGGAAAGAGGCAAGGGATAGTTTTAAAAAGACATTACAAGATGGAAAATTTAAAATCTTTGAAGATATATTTACTGAAGAGCTACAAAAGGAATTCTTAGAGATTACTTATGATACCCCTTGGGAGGAATACTCGCCAAGAGTAAGGAGTATGATTGCCAATAATTGGCTTATGAATAGTATTGTGGATAAAGAAAAACCATTCGAGAAAGACAATATCGTTTTTTCGTCGATTGATGACGAGATGCCTAAATATAAAATAATGCAATTTGTACGCGAAATCCTTTATGGTAGATCTTCAGAATACTTTGAACGCAATAAGCCTAGTATTAATCCTGATATTTCATATAGTAACAATAGCAACAAGAATGTTAATAGAAAAATTGAACGTAATAAACCATGCCCTTGTGGCAGCGGGAAAAAATACAAAAAATGCTGCGGAAAGAATAATTAACCGAATTATAAGAGGCTTTTAATTATGAGTTTTATTACTTTGGGCGATTTTAAAAATTTGTATGCAAGTAAACCTCTGTTTGTTCTTGACACAAATATTTATCTAAATCTCATGCGATATTCAAAAACCGCAAGTATTGAATTATTTAACTTGCTGAAAAAAATATCTGGAGATATCTATATTCCAGAGCAAGTTAAAATAGAGTTTCACAAAAATTTAGATATTGTTGCTAATCAACGAAAAAGTGATATAAAAAATGCAAACACACAAATTAAACTTAAGATTGAGGGATGTAAAAATGATGTGCAACAGCAATTAGACCTTTTAATCAAACGGGGATTTGGACAAAGCCAAGAAGTAGCGGATAAGACAAAAATCAATTTTGATAGCATAAAATCTGATGTGGATAATTTTATATCTACAACGATACTATCTGACGAAACCAATTTCTTACCACTTGAAGACATCGAAACATTCTTTAATACACTTTATCAGCCGTCTACGGCCATCTCATACTCCCAAAGCAAATTATTAGAGATCTACAAAGATGGTAACATCAGATATAAGTATAAAATCCCACCTGGTTATATGGATGATCCGGAAATTAACAAAAAGTCAAAAAAAGATGGCGTGAGTATATTTGGCGATTTGATAATGTGGAATCAAATATTAGATTTTGCAGACTCGCAAAAACGAGCGGTTGTCTTTGCTTCTGCAGATAGCAAGGAGGATTGGTTCCAGTTGAGAAACGAGCAACCAATCGCCCCTCGTAGTGAACTAATTAAAGAATTTAAAGAACAAACCAATGGAATGCCTATTGGCATATTAACTCAACAGCTATTGGTAGAATACCTAGGGAACGTATTATCAATGAATATGGAACTTATCCTCTTAGAAATGCAGATGGATGATTATGTTGATATTATTGTTCGTAACAAACAATCCGAGATAATAAATTTAATTATTGAATGGGCAAATGAAAAAGAGAACATTTTACAATTTCCTTTTATAG
The DNA here is from genome assembly GCA_964576225.1 of uncultured Christensenellaceae bacterium. Lineage (GTDB taxonomy): Bacteria > Bacillota > Clostridia > Christensenellales > SZUA-584 > SZUA-584. The sequence continues at coordinate 2,001 of CAZNVX010000220.1, read as the reverse complement.
ATGATATAAGTACACTTTGTTCCATATCAAATCCCCGTATAGTTGTTAAAAATACAGCAATCAAAAGCGGTGAACTAATTAAATATATGGCTATCCTTCATGGTACAGCTGATTTCGTAGGTGCAAATCACGATAAAAAATTTGAACGATATATTGATCAACAAGAAGCTACTTTCTTATTTGATGTACGTATATCATTTACACGTTCTTTTGAATCTGATGAAAATGGGAGGAAGCCTTCAAAAGAAGTATCAAGTATTTCTATTGATGGGGGGGTATTTGAAGCTATTCCAGTTGGAAACGTTCCTTTGGAATCAAAACGAGGAGTATTTATACTACCAAATGATAGAGATAGAACAATATATGATTACATGCAATCTATTTGGGATAGTTATGAAAGTAAGAACTCAATGGAAGTAGCTGAGGCTTTTGTCTATTTCGATGCAGCAGAACATTTTAATTGTTCCCTTTTAGAAATAAACCGTGCATTTACTTTGGTGCAAAACCAGCAAACTAAAATGAATTTGAGTATAAATGAAATAGATGCGCTTGCGCTGAAGCGGTTCTCGGACATACGAATTGCGATTGAAGCCGGAATGGCATCTTTTAGAGATAAAGAAGTCCCCATTGGGGATGCATACCCCATGCCAGAAAGCTTAGCAATACCTCAACCCGAAATGGGTAAAGAAATCGACGTCGATTTTTCATGTGTAATAAAACGTCCTGAAAATAAATACATCCAGATAGAGGGAACAACCAATCTTCCTCCTGAAACAGACTTGATGCTAACTGTTTTAAATAAGCATAATGCTTATATGGCACAATCCAAAGCATCTGTTAGTAAAGATGGTAGCTTCAAGAGCGAGATTTTTTCCAATGCTAAAAACAATAATGAGATGGCTTTAATGTCTGGTGATTACACATTGGAAATTATAGTGCCAATATTCAGTGTTCAGCCGGATTCGGTCAAAGCAAGGATGGGTAAGCAAGGACGAAACTTAATTGGCAAATATGTCTCAATGGATAATGTCTTAGGAAAAACAATTCGCTATATGCATTACTTTAATATCTGAATGATTGTTTGTTGAGTCATTTAATATTGAGTAATAGATGCGGTTACAGAAATTAGTAACCGCTATTTTTATGTCAAGAAACAGCAGGTTATCCTCTGCCGTTTTTTATTACAATAAAGGAGGAACAATCAATGACCAAAGTAATCGCCCTTGCCAACCAAAAAGGCGGTGTGGGCAAAACAACAACTGCCGTGAATCTCGGCATAGGCCTTTCCCGGCAACGTAAAAAAGTGCTTCTGGTGGATGCCGATTCACAGGGCAATCTGACGGACTCACTCGGCTGGAAAACGCCGGATGAACTAAAAGAAACGCTCGCGTCTGTCATGACCAAGGTGGTAACGGATGAACTGCTTAGGGAGAATGAGGCCATTTTGCATCATGAGGAGGGTGTCGATCTGCTCCCGTCTAACATTGAGCTGTCGGCACTGGAGATGATGCTCAGCAGCACGATCAGCCGGGAAACCATTATGCGGAGTTATCTACAAGGCGTTAAGCATCGGTATGATTATGTGTTGATTGACTGTTCGCCGTCGCTCGGACTCGTGGCGATAAACGCGCTGGCTGCTGCAGATAGCATTATCATTCCGGTGCTGTCTCATTACCTGCCGACAAAAGGAATGTCTCAGCTTATTCAGACGATTAACCGTATCCGAAGAACCATCAATCCTCAGCTTGAGATTGAGGGCGTTCTGTTGACTATGGTCGATAGCAGGACAAATTTCGCCAAGGACATTTCAGAGAATCTTCGAGTGAACTGCGGAGACAGGATTCCGGTATTTCAAACTGAGATACCGCTCACGATTCGGACAGCGGAGGCCAGTGCAACCGGCATGAGCATCTTTCAACATGCCGCTAATGACAAGGCGGCGAATGCCTACGAATCACTTGTGCAGGAGGTAATAGCGAATGGCAAATAGCAGGACAAACA
>CAZNVX010000219.1:0-5855 GCA_964576225.1 uncultured Christensenellaceae bacterium | reverse complement strand
GGCACAGCGAAAGCGCTGGAGCTGGGCGAGGTGCAGGGCGCGATGAGCAGTCTGGCCATTGTGGTCGCCGGCCTGTTAACGGTGGTGGGCGCGTCGGTGTTTGCGATGCTGTGGTGAATACGGAACGGAGGGACGAACATGTGTGACACAATGTGCGCGACGCCGCAGTGGACAGGCGGCGACATGCTGTTCGCCAAGAACAGCGACCGCAGCCCCAACGAGCCGCATCTGGTGGTGCGCGTGCCGGAGGCAGATCATCCTGCGGGCAGCACAGTGAAGCTGACATACATCACCATACCGCAGGCGGCGCATACGCTGGAGGCGGTGCTGTGCAAGCCGTCGTGGATGTGGGGCGCGGAGATGGGTGTGAACGAGGCGGGGCTCGCGATTGGCAACGAGGCGGTGTTCACGCGCGCCAAACGGGGGCCCGACGCGCTGACCGGTATGGATCTGCTGCGGCTGGCGCTGGAGCGCTGCGAGACCGCTAAAAGCGCTGTTGAGCTGATGACGGCGCTGCTTGAGCAGTACGGGCAGGGCGGCAACTGTGGATTTGATCACAAGTTCTATTATGATAACAGCTTTCTTATCGCCGACCCTGAAGAGGCGTATGTGCTGGAAACCTCGGGGCGGCGCTGGGCGGCTGAGCGCGTGAACGGCTTCCGCGCGATATCCAACCGCCTGACGATTGGCGCATCACACACAATGCGCGGCGGGGTGACGGAAGGCTTTGATTTTGCGAAAAGGCTGTCCGAGCCTGTGTATACGCATTTTTCCGGCTCGAAGCGGCGGCTGGGCTGCTCCGCCATGGCGGCGCCAAGAACGATTGCCGGCATGATGGCGGCACTGCGCGCCCACGACCCGCGTGACGAGACGAGGATATTTCCCGGAGGCAGTGTGCGCAGCGTCTGTATGCATGCGGGCGGCGTGATAGGCGACCACACCACCGGCAGCCTGGCGGCGCAGCTTCGGCGCGGCAGCCCGGCAACGCTGTGGGTCACGGGCGCATCCACGCCGTGCATCGCTGCGTTCAAGCCGGTGTTTTTCGGCGTCGATTCGGGTGCGCCGGTGTTTTCGGACGAGCCGGACGCCAAACGATATTGGCTGGCGCGCGAGGCGGTGCACCGCGGTGCGCTGGCGGGGCAGGTGGACGTGGCTGCTTTACGGGAGAAACGCGATGCGCTGGAGGCAAACTGGCTGGCGGCGGAACAGGGGCTGATGGCGCAGGGCGCGGACAGCGAAGCCCTGCGGGCGCTGGCGGCGCGCGCGGCAGCGGAGGAACAGGAGATGGTAAACGCGTTTATTCCGGCGGAAGTCGGTTCGGCGCCCACGCGGTACTGGCGCAAAAAGAATGCGGCGCTGGAATATTAGAATAAAAAAGATATATTGAAATTATAGCTTTTTGCTTTACAAATAGAGGAATTTAGTAGAAAGTGGTGAATTAGAAAAACAAATGTAATTAATGAAACAATTGAGGTATAGTCATGGGGAAAAATGTAGATTTCTTAATTGTTGGATTTACAGGCTCTATAGGTTCTGGATGTACTACCCTAGCACGGTATATTCTGAAGTTTAAGCCTATACAATCCCTTCAAAAGTTAAATTTGTATGAACAAATAAGTGATGATATTAAGAGAATCAGTGAACAAATGCGTGTAACAGAAGACTACTCAAACCTAAAAGAATTGAATTTGGATATGCAGAAAAAGCTTATTATGAGAAGATATTTAAGTGAAATATGTCAATTTAACGATACAAACTTTACTTATATATCTATTTCATCAATAATACTCAAACTAGTATTTGATTCAATTAATACAAAAAAATACTCGGAGTGGAAGAATTCAAACATCAAAAACAAAAATATGAGTTATTACTTCGAGAGATTTAATGAGAAGTGGAGTTCGGTGCTAGATGATTATAATAAATGCAAAAATTTTGATGAATTAGGAAATAGAAAGCTAGAAGATATAGATAGCATGCTTAAAGAATTAGAGGATCTCAAAGGAAAAGTAAAAGAGATTGAGTTGAATCAGTATTTTAGAGGAACTACTGACGAATTTACTATGCAGTCTTTTGGTGATAATATTCGCAAGAGTGGTAATCCCTTCGAAAACAAAAAAATAAAACCTGAGAAAATGAGTAAAAATTTAAAAATTTTACCCAATGAAGTAAACAAATTTATTAAGTTTTATCGTAATAGAAAAAAAGGAGCTTCGAATCATTTCATTATAGATGCTTTTCGTAATCCTACTGAGATTGAGTTTTTCAGGAAACGTTATTCACAATTCTTTGTGATTTCATTATATGCTGACTTCACAACAAGATCTGAACGTTTAAAAAAATGCCTTCCAAATATTGATTCAAGTAAATTTATTCAGAAGTTTCACATCCTTGATCAACGTGATTTGGGAAAGGAAGGTGGAGATATTGAGGCGCTTCATAAACAAAATGTATCAAGGTGTGCATATTTGTCAGACATAGCGATAAACAACAATGACAATATTGATAAATTTGATCAGGAATTATTCTTAAAGTTTTTGAAGTATTATGCTTTAATGATATCTCCAGGTTGTGTACAACCCACAAAAGAAGAAACCAATATGAACCTTGCATATACTTTAAGCTTAAGGTCCACATGCATTTCAAGAAAAGTAGGTGCAGTTATTACCGATTCAGAAGGTTTTATTTTAGGTATGGGTTGGAACGATGTTGCCCATTCTCAATTTGGATGTGGGCTAAGGATTAAAGAGGATTTAGAGAATTATCAAGATGGATACAAACTTGAGTTATTTAAAGACATTATTGATGAGAAAGATTTAGATTGTTACGATATCAATGATTCGTTTTGTTTTAAAGACTTATTATCTAAGAGTAAAATACGAGCTAAGATGCAAAAGTATCCTCCTAAGATGCAAGAAAAAATCTTAAAAGATTTATCAATTAAACGATTAGAGTTTTGCCGTGCGCTTCATGCGGAAGAAAATGCTTTGCTTCAAGTTGCATCAAGAGGAGGCATGGGCGTAAAAAATGGAACTATTTATACAACAACATTTCCCTGTGAGTTATGTGCTAAAAAAATATATCAGTCAGGCATAAAAAACATATACTATACAGAACCATATCCAGATAGCATATCACAAAATGTATTCCTTAATGATGGTATTGAAAAGATAAAAACAGTACAATTTGAAGGAGTAAAGAGTTTTAGTTATTTTCGTCTATTTAAGCCCCATCTAGATCGAAAAGAAGCTCAATATCTACATCAATCATATTATAACCTATTATGAGACTTTAATAGTGTGATTTTCGCCAGCTTCCTCTGTAGTAGGTATCGGGTGACAGAGAGGGTGAACGCGAGCCTCTCGTCGTGAAGAAGCATCAAAAGAACCGATTTATGATTTCTTTTGCTTTTTTATCAGAAACAGCTGTATATTCTCTGCGGCGCGGTACTGCACGATTTCCTTTATCAGCTCCAGCGGAAGCGGCTGGTCGTGTGGAAACCGTATGGCACCTTTGGACGTTTCGTATGTCTTGAGCCTGTCCGCAAACGCTTCCACACCGCTGGGGCCGGGGAACAGACTGATGTGGTTTTTAAATGCCGCGAAATGAACGACGTTGCCTTTCTGATGAAATGTGGGCATTTGCCAGCTGATGATTTCTGCAGCATCCGGGGCTGCCTCCCTGACCGCGCTTCGGACGGCGCGGAGCCTGTCCTGCACATCGGGGGAGAATTGCTTTATATAATCATCTATGGTTTTGACGGCTGTCTTTTCCATTTTATCCTCCTTTCGCATCATTCGAGTCAACTATATCATAACAGGGTGATGCGGCCAAGGGACTTGGCGTTTAAATGCCTGCTAACGTGGCGCTGAAGTAGTCTGTCAGCGGCGCCGGCCCGGCAAGGCTGTCTCTGCCGACATGCAGAATGCCGTCCGGACGCACCTTGACACACCATTTCACCAGCTCAATGGCACCGTCTTTGATCTCGATGGCGGTGATGCAGCCGGGATGGATACAGCTGCCGTCATTGAAATACGGCGGTCTGTCTGCGGCGGGGAAGACAGGCCTGTGTGTGTGCCCGGCGATAAGCATGCGGCGGTATTGCGTGGCCCACTGCGCCAGCTTCTTTTCCGTTGCCGCCTTTTTATGATAGTTTTTCGCGGCGCTCGTCGGGTCGTTAACGCCGAACGATTCGAGCGGCCGCCACAGGTGCCGGACCATAAACCGCGCCAGCCACCAAAGTGTGCTATTAAAAAAATCCACCTGATGGCCATGCACAAGGAATATATTGTTGCCGGTCTGTGCGTGGACGAGACGCAGACCGTCGTGCACCGGCAGGTTTTCAAACAGGGAGACGAGACTGTTTGGGCTGGCGTGGGGACAGTGAGACTTCCGATGGCATTTTCTTTCGATATCGTGGTTGCCAACAAGCGCGAAAAACCGGCCTTCGCTGCGAAACCGGGACAGCATTTCAAACACCTCGGGATGGGCGTCGATGATCGTGCCAAGGTTTTTGTTTTCCCAAAGCTCATCACCGTCACCCAGCTCAATGTAGGTGTATTTTTCGGCAAAGTAATGCTGCAGGGCGGCCAGGTAGATGTTCCTGTTGCGGAAAAAGGTATCCGCCCGGCCGCCGTCTCCCCGGTGGCAGTCGCTCAGCAGCACGATCTTTGAGTTATCGTTAAACGTCAGCTTTTTTGCGCTGCCGTATATTCGGGATAATTGTTTCAGATAATCCATGGCACGTTCCGCCTAACTTTTGCCCGCGGGCAGCGCCAGATACTTATTGAGCGCGGTGTACATGGCGTATACGTTTTTGGGCTTGCCGATGCTGAGCGCGCGGTTATACAGGTTTTTGTCTTTCGGTGCAAGTGACATCAGCCGTTCCATCGACGTGGTTCCCTTCGTCAGGTTCATAAACAGATCACACAGGGTTTTGTTGCGCAGCTGAGCCATATCCTCGATGCCCAGTGACCTTGAGCGCGTGTAAGGCTGCGGTGTACGGGGCTTGTCGAACAGCAGTGAGACCGCGTTGCCTTCCGCCTGAAAATGCGCTGTGGTGTAACCCGCACGCAAAAGGCCGCCAAGGAACGCTTTTGTCATTGCGTCGTCTTTGAGCGTGATGCTGATGTTCATGGAAAGATCGGACGGCTGCGAAAACTCGCCCAGCTTGAAGCCGGTGAGCCACCAGTGCTTTGCGGAGCGCCTGAACAGCCGTTCGCCGTTTTTCATCAGCGAGAATGAGATGTCGAGCATATCCTCGTCGGGCACGCAGTTGTAAAACGTGCCGTTGAACACGCCGGGTATTCTCAGGTCGGCCCGGTCGGTGTGATACACGCCCACCTCGGCGCCTGAGGTCATACCGTACTGCCCTTTCCAGAATTCAATCATCCAGCGCTTGCCCGCATAGTCAAAGTAAATGGGCTCGCAGTCGATCACCATGCTCATCGGTCCGGACGCTTCGTCATAAAGCCGGCAGTATCCCACAAACCGCTGCCACGCGTAGTAACGGGAATAGAAGATATCCTGCACCGGCCCGTATTTGAACCCGAATGTCGCCATGGTTCGCTCAATATCATTCTTTGGTTCGGGTTCGTCCGCGATAATTTCGCTTATCAGCGTCTGCACCCCGGTCAATAAAAATGAAATAAAGTTTTTGATATCCATATATGATTTAACAGACCCGGCGCCGGATGATAGAATACATGTATTGCAGTTTTGAGCCGGAAGGGGTTGGTTGCATCCATACAGCATTGACCGCTGCATTCGTATCAATACGGTCCCGCCGGCTTCGAACCTCCTGACCGCCTGCCTGTTCACTCCCTTTTATAGCTTCTGTTTTATGATATTCACAA
>CAZNVX010000218.1:0-5871 GCA_964576225.1 uncultured Christensenellaceae bacterium | reverse complement strand
ACAAAACTAGCAAATTCTGAAGCGTCTTTTTCTTCACCTTCAACTTGTTCCATAATATCTGCACGTTCAATATAAATGTCATAATCCATTGTTAATGCATGGTATAGTTCATGAAGAAGATCAAACTTCCAACGCGAAACTGTATCAACCTGTTGATTTAAAGTTATCACTTTTTTGTCTTCAAAATCAAAGCATGCCCCATGAAACCCACTTTTAATATCAAGTGGTAGCACAGCAATATTTAGACTCCAAATAAACTCTAAGCAGGCTTCAAGGGATAGGGAATTGTCAAATTTTAAAATAGCCTGCCGTATAGTAATCGGGTCTGCTCGCAGAATTTTTGATTTTGACTCTAGTTGTTTTGCAAAAACTAAGGCCGCATGTGCAGCAAACGAAGTAATAAAATTAAGATTAATGATGTTTACGTTTACACTTCTTTTGAATGCTACAGCAATAGCATTTGGGAAGGTATCTTCTGAGATATCTTCTCTTAGGTCAATTGAAAACGATTTTTGAAAGAATTCTATAAATCGTTCAAAAAGATAGTATGCATCATCAAGTTTCTTATTTATCGCATATTTAACTTGATTAAAATTTATCGGCATTATTTGAGATATAAATTTTTTACTAATTTTAAGAGACTTAAGATTTTCTTCAACTTTCTCAATTTCGTTGAAACAATCTGAAGCAAGAATTCTATTTGGATTACTAATTTTGAGTTTTGATAAAATCTTTTTAAAAATATCTGGTCTAATCCCATAAAAATCGTTATCATCTAAAAATAAATATTCGTTTTCCGTAATCCCTACACTACGAGCTAAATCTTCTTGGCTGATTCCTAATTGCAAACGTTTACCAGTTATAACGGAAGGTAATTCTTTTAAGTTGTGTATAGTATCAAAGTTTAGCTTATTATTTATCGCACCGGAATACCATTCTATTTGATCTTTTAAGTCTTTGAGCATTACTTGGACAGCAAATATTTCATTAATAACCATTTCGGAAGGTTCTTTTATTGAGGTTAATATAGACAACCTTTTAGAAAAATCATCAATTATTTTATTTGTTATATTAAATTCATGGGAGTTCTTAATCATTGAATACCTCCCAATTCTATTAATATTATACCCTTTTTTAATCCAGTTGCTTTATCAGTTTGAAAAAAATCAAGGAAAGTCATACCGGAACATGATTCAATGCAACCAGAAGGATAGAACTCACCATAATACTTCAATTTTTGTGGCATTGTCCCAAAACGCAACCCTTTATGAAAAATTGGATCAAGTAGTATCAAATCGACCCCTGTCGGATCCCAACAAGCATCATAGTCTCCCGGCTCAATTTTTTTGGTTGCAAAACTACCATCAATATATACACGTTGACAGCCAGCTTGTTTGAAATGTAATAGTGCCTTTTTCATGCCATCAAAAAGGTATATGCGTTTTGGCGAAAAACTATATTCAGTAACAAAATCATTCCAAGCCACAAGATGAATACCTGGAAAAAGCAATCCCCGTGAATTGAATAGTAGCATGAACCCCTCAACCTCAATCTCGATATATGCTTTTTATAGGATTTTATAATGGACAATATATATTTTTTTAATTTTAACATATAGTGCTAGGAAATGATAGATTTACAATACGATTTATTCAATAATTTTCGCAGTGTATTGAAGCATTAGAATAATTATTGCTCAATAAGCTGCGACCAAGAATTTCTTCAAAATTGTTGAAAGGCGTTCTCCTTTTGTGTAAGGTGAATAATTAGACCTTTCAAGTATAGAATAATCACATTTAAATAACTACCTTATCCTTTACACGTATATGACCTGTTGTAATATAATCTCTTCCGCCTGTGATTTAATAGTGTTCATTGCGCCAACCCAAGCCATCTGGTCTCGGGCTTTCAGTTCTTCATTAACATTTTGTTTGTGTGCGATCTTTTGGGTTAATTCCAATATACGTTCTTTGGCACAGTCGTTGATGTCGATAAGATATTCTTCCAGACCGGCCGAGAAAAGAAGCTGGGTGTAAAGTTCCTGCCGCTCGTGTTTGATGAATTCCAGCCTCATCCTACCATAACGTCCGATTTTAGATGTATTGACTTTGGTTATGTTCATTTCATTACCTTCCTACTATTTGATGATTTATAGAAGGTGCCGAAATAAACAATAAATCCGAACCCTTCCCCGATAAAGAAAAGGTTCGGATTATCATGGTTTGGTCTGGGTGAGAGGATTCGAACCTCCGGCCTCTTGAACCCCATTCGGGAAGACCATAAAACTAATTGATATCAAACCGCATTAAATGGGGCTTTTTCTAATACTATTGTCTACTATATTAAGCTTTATATCATGCTCATTACAGTCAAAATTACAGTCAGGAACTAAATGATATCCCCAACGCCTATTCAGTTCCGTGTCCCCATGCTTAATCACATTGCTCGTCACGCCGTGTATAGGACCAGTGTGGTAGATATGTCTGTTTATTCCTTATATTCGTAATCAACAGATTCGATACCAATAAAATGTATATTAACGAGGCGCTTTGTAAATAATTCATGATTAATATTAAACAAGCTATGGAGATGGAATGATTAACACGATAACAAACAGACAAATGTTCTTTATTATTTTGCTGACACTCACTTCGTATAGCATCATCAATGTCCCCAAGGATATGGCTGCAAGTGCGGGAACGGGTTCATGGCTTGTGCTTTTTTTGGCATCAATCCTTGCGGGTTTGGTTGCGGTTATCATAGTCAGCCTAAATAACAGATTTCACGGGAAAATGCTGTTCGAGTATTCCGCACAGCTTATAACTCAGCCCGGCTCATATCTTCTTTCTTTGATATATGTGGTTTATTTTATATTTCATATTGTGTTTCTTGTTACGCTTGAGGCCAAACTTCTGAAGGCAGATTTTTTCCCCAGATCGCCGCTGTGGGCGTTTCCGCTATTTAGTATACCAGTGTTTTGTTTTATCGCAAACAAGGGCATAAACACCATATCACGTTTGTGTGAACTCGTAGGTATTGTTTTTATTATTACTGGGTCATTTGTGCATATAATAATGCTCGCGGAAGGTGATGTTAATAATATACTACCGCTGTTTAACGCTCAGGAAATAGAAGATTATGCTCGCTCATTCAAACATGTTTATTTACCCTATGCCCCTTTATCTGTACTGCTTGCGATACCATTAACACAAAAAAACGGTAATAAGTCCAAGAAAACAGCGTTCTTTTCGCTAATCGCAATTGGGCTGTTTTATATACTGATCGTTGTAAGCTCCGTTATGAAGGTAGGGCTCAATGATATTGTGAAATATGATGATTCACTTATTGTGGCGATTCGCGATACAGCGCCAAAGTTTTTGGAAGTGGTTGCCCGGCTCGATATTCTATTCTTGACGGTGGGTTTTACGGGGCTGTTTATGGGCATCGCCATTATCATGACCGTCATAGTGGAATATCTTTGTAGAATTTTTAAAAAGGCAAGCCGCCCACTTATCGTAATTGTGGTAGGTATCATCACATTCGTATTGTTTTTAGTGGCAAGTGGAAGCAGGGAGTTTACAGAATGGGCCACCGATATAAAAATATATGCAGGACTTGTGCTCTCTGTTTTCACACCGCTGCTTCTGCTAATCATCTCCATGATAAAAAAATCTAAACATAAGGAGAAAAAGAAATGCTTGTTAAAAGATTCATAATCCTTGTCTTAACTGGTCTGTTTGCCCTTTTATCATCCGGCTGCTGGGATGCTGTTAACGTCAACAATAAATCGTTAATTACACTCGTTGCACTTGACAGAAAAGAGGAGCAGCTAATTTTTCATATCGAGCTCCCCAATCTCGCTTTAGGCCAATCGGGTGGGGAAGGCGGTGGCGCGGGCGGCGGACACGAACAATTCTCAGTTGTGCAGGGTAAGGGAGATACGCTTACTGAGGCACGACTAAGCTTAGATTATAAAATGGATAAGCCGCTGTTTTTGGGAACCGTAAGATCCCTTGTGCTGACAGAAGACCTCGCCAAATATGGACTAGAAAAATATATGTACCGGATGCAGAGTGACCCTGAACATAGAAAGGCTGTCGGCATCGTGACCACATCCGAAAATCTGGACGAGTTTTTTGATGTCAAGCCTGCAAACAATGTTTCTATCGGGCACTCCATTGATGAATTGATCAGTTCGCTGTATAAAAAAGGGCATAAGGTGAAGAACACCACGTCTGATGTGCTTGAGTTTTTGGCCAGTGATTCTTGCTTTGTTTTACCGGATATTGGCCTTATGGACGGAGATATTGTTTGTACCGGCTATACAGTCATCCATCGGGGAAAACATAACGGTTTTATACCCGCTGAGGAAACAAAGGGTCTGGTTTGGATACTCGCTGATCATCCAGAATGGTCTTATGTCGTATCCATGGGAGATTATGAGGCGACAGTCGATGTCACGCTCAAGAAAAAAACCATAACACCGTTATATTCAAAAGATAATCTCACTATGGATTTGGATTTCGAGTTTGAATCGGAAATTATGTATTTGAGCGATGACATTGCTGTTGGTCGCAAGCAGGAAGATCAAATTAGGCAAGAGCTTCAGAAATTGCTGTTGCAGGACTTGCACCATGCGGTAGAAAAATCTCTGTCTTTACAGTGCGACTACCTGGGGTTGAAAAACATTTTTCGCATCCACTATCCTAACGAGGCAAAAAAGCTCAATTGGCAAAAAACGTATATTAATTCTAAGATAAAAATATCCGCAAAAACCTCAATAGAGCCAGGTGGCATGGCAGATTTTCAAGAACGCAGCAAATCTAAAGAAAGTGAATGAGGAAGGCCAATGCAAAGATTAAACAAAAGCGAAAAAATTATCAGCGACATTATAAATAAGAACATGGATGTGATGGAGCGCACATTGACATTCAAAAGTTGCAAAATGACCATTCTTTATATAAAGCAACTCACTGACAGAACTGCGCTTTCTGAGTATGTCATCAAGCCGCTACTCAATCACAGCGATGAGCAAAACCTCAAGGCGGCAACCGTGCTGGAGCGCATCATATTCTCAGACGACTGCATGGTTGATACAGATACAAACAAGATAGAACAATATATACTCGACGGTAATGCAGTCCTTCTGATCTCAGGAGATGCCGAGTATGTCGTTATCAAGCTGGGTAAGGTAGAAAAACGGGCAATACCTATACCTGAGAATATGTTTACACTTCGCGGACCCAAGGACAGCTTTATTGAAGACCTTGATACCAACATCTCTCTTATCCGTTATAGGCTAAAGAATAAAAATCTGCGAATTGAACGTCTTGAGGTCGGTGAACGAACGAAGACACCTATCGCCGTTGTCTATTTTGAAGACATTGCCAACGATACAAGCGTCAGCGAGATCAAAAAACGCATTAGCCAAATTAACACGGACGGGCTTGGTTCGTCGGGAGAGCTGCAAGCTTTTCTACTCAACAAGAAATCAAACTTTTTTCCACAGATGGGCATCACAGAACGCTCTGACATGGCTTGCGGCGCGCTGCTTGAAGGTAAGGTCGTGGTGCTGATGGGTGGCGGCCCTTGGGCTCTAATAGCGCCCAAAGTTTTCAGTGAATATCTATGGGCCTGCGATGATTTCTATATGAATAAGTATTTCGGGACTTTTGCACGCATATTGCGCGTGATCGCGTTTAACATGGCTTTCGTCGTATCGTCGCTTTATGTCGCCATCGTCTCGTTCCACAATGATGTATTGCCGAGCAGCTTTATGATAGCCATTGCCCAAGCCAGATCGAGGGTGCCGTTTGAAGTGATTATGAAGTGCTGCTGATTGAAATCATTGCTGAATTGATTCGCGAATCG
>CAZNVX010000217.1:0-5883 GCA_964576225.1 uncultured Christensenellaceae bacterium | reverse complement strand
TCAAAGCCTCCTCACACGCGCTCCACGATGAGCGCTTCACCCATGCCGCCGCCGATACACAGCGTCGCGAGGCCCCGTCTGACATCGCGCTTTTTCATCTCATGCAGCAGCGTCACCAGTATGCGGCAGCCGGATGCGCCGATGGGATGTCCGATGGCGATGGCGCCGCCGTTCACGTTGACCTTGTCCATATCAAAGCCCAGCTCACGCGCCACCGCAATGCTCTGCGCCGCAAACGCCTCGTTCGCCTCAACGAGCCCGATATCATCGATAGTCAGGCCGCCGCGTTCCAGCGCCTCCCGCACAGACGGCACCGGGCCAATGCCCATGACCGATGGTTCCACGCCCTTTGAGCCGTAGGACACGATACGCGCCAGCGGCTTGAGCCCATGCTGCCGGACAAACGATTCGCTTGCCACAATGACCGCCGCCGCACCGTCGTTAATCCCCGATGCATTGCCTGCCGTTACCGTTCCATCCTTGTCAAAAGCGGGGCGCAGCTTTGCGAGTTTTTCGGCATTCGTGCCAGGCCGCGGGTATTCATCCGTATCCACCACCGTTACCGCACCCTTTTTGCCCGGCACCTCCACCGGTACGATCTCGTCGGCAAAACGGCCGGATGAAACCGCCTGCGCGGCTTTCGCCTGCGAATCCGCCGCAAATGCGTCCTGCTCCCCGCGCGTGATGCCATACTGTTTCGCCAGGTTCTCCGCCGTGATGCCCATATGATAGTCATTGAACGCATCCCACAGACCGTCGCTCACCATAGAATCCACTGCCATAGAGTTGCCCATGCGCGCGCCCCAGCGCAGCCCGGGCAGCAGATACGGCGCGGCAGACATGTTTTCCATGCCGCCTGCAACAATGCAGCCCGCATCGCCCGCCTTTATTTTCTGGGCGGCCAGCACCACGGCATTCAGTCCCGAACCGCACACCTTATTAACCGTCATCGCCGGCGTCTTCATGGGAATCCCCGCGTTCATCGCAGCCTGGCGCGCCGTGTTCTGCCCGAGGCCGGCCTGCAGCACATGCCCCATAACCACCTCGTCCACAAGGTTTGGTGCAAGCCCGGCCTGCTCCAGCGCCGCTTTAATGGCAACGCCGCCCAGCTTTGAGGCAGGCACACTCTGCAGCGCACCGCCGAAAGAACCAACGGCTGTCCTTTTGGCCCCAACGATATAGGCGTTCATTTTTCGTTCCTCTTTCTCTGCAGCACCTTTCGGCATTTATTTGCTATATCCTTCGCTGTCATGCCGAAACGCTCCTTTAAGTATTCAACGGAGCCCACTTCGCCAAACTCGTCACAGACGCCGATACGTTCCATCGGCACCGGTGCATGCTCCCCCAGCACCTCCGCCACTGCGCTCCCGAGGCCGCCGATGATATTGTGGTTCTCCGCTGTCACCACAGCACCCGTCTCCCGTGCGCACGCGGTGATCAGCCCGGCGTCAATCGGCTTGATGGTGAATATGTTGACCACCCGGCAGGAGATGCCCGCCGATGCGAGCTCGTCCGCCGCCGTCAGCGCATCCGCCACGCAGATGCCCGCTGCGATGATGGTGAGATCGCTGCCTTCACGCAGCACAATGCCCCTGCCGATATCAAACGTGCTGCCCGGCTCAAATATCTGCACCATTTTCTTGCGTGACAGTCGGATATAGAACATACCGTATGTGTTCGCAGCCTGCCGCACGATATCCGCCAGCATCGCAGCGTCCGTCGGCTCAATGATCGTCATCGTGGGGATCATGCGCATAATGCCCATATCCTCGAGCGGCATGTGCGTGCCGCCGTTGATCGATGCCGTGACACCCGGGTCGCTGCCCACCACCTTCACATTGAATCCGGCGAACGCGCATGACAGAAACACCTGATCCGCCGCGCGCCGTGTGGCGAAGGTGCCGAATGTGTGCGCGAACGGTATTTTGCCGACAGCGGACAGACCCGCGGCCACGCCGAACATGTTGGCCTCCTGTATGCCGCAGTTGATCGCCTGATCGGGATATTGCTGCGCGAAACGGGCCACGCCCACGGCGGCCATCAGATCGGCGTCCAGTATAAGAATGTTTTTGTTTGCCTTTGCCAGTTCCATCAGCGTGTCGCAATACACATCGCGCATCGCCTGCTCGTCTTCTGTATGGCTTTTGCAGATAGTGATATTCGCCATTATGTCCTCCTTACTGCTTGCCGCACAGCGCGTCGATCGCACCCTGCGCCTGCTCGGCCGACACCGTCATGCTGTGATTGTAGAATACGCCCTCGCTGAAGCTGCAGCTTTTGCCCTTCACGGTGTTAAGCGCGATCAGACTCGGCTTCTCTGTCTGCGCCTGCGCCTTTTCGATTGCGGCGTGGATCTCCTCCACACTGTGGCCGTCCACGCTCTGCGCAAACCAGCCGAAGTCTTCAAACTTCTGCCGGATGTCGCCGATATCGCAGATGTCCTTCAAATAACCGTCCAGCTGCTTCTTGTTCCAGTCCACAAAAGCGATCACGTTGTGCAGCTTTCTCTGCGCGGCGAACATGGCACCCTCCCATATCTGACCCTCGTTGCACTCGCCGTCACCGATAATCAGGTAAACCCGGTTCTTTTTGCCGTCCATCAACAGACCTTGAGCCACGCCCAGCGCCGTGGACATCCCCTGCCCCAGCGAGCCGGTGGACATGTCGACGCCCGGCGTCTTTCTTCTGTCGCAGTGGCTGGGCAGCCGTGTTCGCGGCTTGTTGAGTGTTCGCAGCTCCTCTGTGGGGAAGTAGCCCTTAAGCGCCAGCGCCGCGTACAGCGCCGGGCCGGCGTGGCCCTTAGACAGCACAAACCAGTCGCGCTCCTCCCAGCCGGGGTTCTTCGGATCGATGTTCATCACATCGCCGTACAACACCGCCAGCACGTCCACAATGGACATCGCGCCGCCGATATGCCCCACGCCCACGGACTCGATGGCGCGGATGGTTTCGATGCGTATCTGTTTGGCGAATTCTTTAAGCTCCTCCGCCTTCTTGTTTGTCAGCATAAAAGCTGCACCTCCTGTCAAGCGTTATTAAATATCAAGTCATGTTAGCGGCTTAGCGGACAGCCAAACCGTTTCTCAGACTCTTCCAGAAGGCCGCCCTGAAAGCTTGGGTGCGCGATGCGGATCAACGCGGCGGCGCGCTCGCGCAGTGTTCGACCTTTCAGCCGGGCAATACCGTACTCCGTGACAATGGTGTCCACATCGCAGCGGTGCGTGGTGACCGCCGCGCCCGTGTCCAGCAGCGGCACGATCTTGGAAATCTTTCCGCCGGCCGCCGTAGACGGCATCGCGATAATAGACCGTCCCCCGCGTGACATGTTGGCCCCGCGCACAAAGTCTGTCTGCCCGCCCGTCGCGCTGATCTGTTTTAAGCCAATCGATTCGCTCGCCACCTGCCCCATCAGATCCACCTGCACGCATGCGTTGATGGACACCATATTGTCGTTCTGCGCAATCACGGCGGGGTTGTTCACATAGTCCACCGGATACATCTGTACTTCCGGGTTGCCGTCCACAAATTCATACAGCCGCTGCGTGCCCATCAGGAATGTGACGACGCAGCAGCCCTTGTGCAGCGTCTTTTGGCTGTTGTTGATAACACCTCGCGTCATCAGATGCATCACGCCGTCTGATATCATCTCGGAATGGATACCGAGGTCGTTTTTGTCCGTCAGAGCCGCCAGCACCGCATCGGGCAGCGACCCGATTCCCAGCTGCAGCGTTGCGCCGTCTTTCACCAGACTGGCGCAGTGTTTGCCGATCGCCTTTTCCACGTCCGTCAAAACCGGGGGCACCAGCTCGATCAGCGGGCGGTTTACCGGCACAAACCAGTCGATGTCCTCCGTGCTGATGAAGCTTTCTCCCATCGTGCGCGGCATACAGGGGTTTACCTCCGCGATCACCACCTTTGCCATCTTCGCGGCCGCTTTGGTGTAGTCCACCGACACACCGAGGCTGCAAATCCCATTCTCGTCGGGCGGCGACACATGAATGCACGCCACATCCGCGGGCAGGCAGCCGTCCGTGAACAGGGACGGGATATCTGAAAAGTGACAGGGCGTAAAGTCACCCCGGCCGCCGTTCACAGCATCCCGCGTGGCCGCGCCCACAAACAGCGCGTTATGGCGAAAGTGCGCCTCCATACCCGGCTTTGCGTATTCGGCATTGCCCATGCATACCATATGGACAATCTCCACATCGCGGTAGTTGTCTTTGGCGCGCACCAGCGCGTCCGCAATCGCAGTCGGCTCGGCAACGGCATGCCCGAACGCCACCCGGTTTCCCGGCTTGATGGCTTTAACCGCCTCGTCCGCTGTGATCTGACGGCCAAGGTAATGCTGTTCCCAGCCCATGCCGCCCTCCTTATGCTTTGATACCGGCGATAGTCTTCGCCAGCTGTTTCTTGTGTTCCAGATTGCTCTGCCGCGCGATCATAATGCGCTGCGCCTGCGGCGAACCCGCGCCGTGCATCGATTCGGTGCGGTACCCCACCGCCGCCGTGCCCAGCGTTAGGTTCTCGATCAAACGCAGTATGCGCATGCGGCTTTCGGTGGGTACGCCCGCCACGCCTTTAAGATATTTGTCGATCAGCGGGCCGAGCTTTTCATCGCGCATGTCCGCCGCCGACGGCATCGTCACCATCAGGCCGCCCGCGATATCCTCCGCCAGCCGTGCGATCTCGTAAGGATAACGCGTTACGTTCTGCTTGCACACGTTGGCCAGCAGCAGGTCGATCTGGTAGTTGCCCGCCTTGGTCGGGCAGCCCTCGCACGAGCACGCGATGCCGCAGCTGTACAGCGTCTCATTAAGGTGCGTCATCTCAATCAGCTTATCCCTGATGTGCGACACGCCCGGCACGCCGTTATACTCCGCCGCCATCGCGGCCGCGCCAATCAGCACGTCACCCACGCCCACCTTGCAGCCGCCGTAGCTTTGCCGGTGGTAGCCCGCGAACCGCTCGACGAGCACACCGGCAAAAGCCGTCTCGCCATTTAAGAAAATACGCTCACTGGGTACAAACACGTCGTCAAAAATCACCAGCGTCTCATGGCCGCCGAAGTTTTTGTTGCCAAGGTCGATATCGGCCTGGCTCTCCAGCTTGCGCGTGTCGCAGGACTGGCGCCCGTAGATCATCAGAATACCCTTGGCGTCCGTGGGCAGTGCAAACGAAATCGCGTAGTCCGTATCCTCAGGTTTCAAGGCGCTGGTCGGCATCACGATCACCTCGTGCGAGTTGATCATGCCTGTCTGGTGCACCTTGGCGCCGCGCACCACCACGCCGTCTGCGCGCCGCTCCACCACGCGCAGATACAGGTCAGGGTCTTCCTGCTTGCCGGGCGACAGGCTGCGGTCGCCCTTCGGGTCGGTCATTGCGCCGTCCACCGTATAATCCTTGCGCTGAACCATTGTCCAGTACGCTGTAAAGTTGTCGTGGTATTGCGTACCGCATGCCTCATCCAGCTCAAAAGTGGTGCTGAACAGCGCATTCGCCGCGTCCAAACCCACGCAGCGCTGAAAGCACGCCGCCGTCTTCTGCCCCAAAAGCCGCTGCATCTTGACTTTCTTGATAAGATCTTCCGTGCTCTGGTGCAGATGCGTAAAACGATTGATCTTCTCGCCGGTCAGGCTGGAAGTCGCCGCCATCAATTCCTGATGCTCGGGCAGCTCGGCCAGCGCATACGTCTGTGCCACCGAATTCAGCGACGGCCTGATCATCGGGTGATCCACCGTGTTGGCAACCTTTTCTCCCAGCAAGTAAACCTCAAGATTCAGCGCCCGAAGGCTCTGTTCATACTCGTTTCTCGTCATCATCGCCCGTTCCCCCTTTTTCCGCTCAGTACAGCTGCCTGTAAATCTGCGCGATGCTGCGCTCGTC
>CAZNVX010000216.1:0-5890 GCA_964576225.1 uncultured Christensenellaceae bacterium | reverse complement strand
CCTGAAACGGGGAGCTGCCATTTTAAAAAGTCCTGATGATAAAGACGTAAGTTTTCAATGTCGCTAAATTTTTCTAATAGTATGTTATAAAACTTTTTGTCAATCTCAACAGCCGTTACCTTCCGACATTTTCTAATAAGCAAACGGGTTATGTGACCTTTCCCTGGCCGATTTCTATGACATGATCACTTGTACCAAGGGTACACCTGCAAAGTATCCGCTTAATGGTTTGATAACTTGTTAAGAAGTATTGAGATACCCACAGGGGCCGTTTTACCCTACTGCTTCTATTTTTGGACATAAAAATACACCTCTTTCGATTCATTGGGTCGAAAAAAGCGTACGAACAAAGAAAGGTTATCTATCCCCTTCTAATTTCGTACGCCTTATTAACGAGCCCGAATCGCAGCATACATCAGGTGTATAAAATCCTCCAAAATTATTTTTCCAATGTTATTATATAAGAAGTCATAGTTTTGTCAATGCGCCCATGTAATTTAATATCTTTAAGCCCGCCATTCCATCGCAGTATTAACACCTAACAAGCGGAGTTTACGGCATGACCCTGCCTCCGGTTTTTCCTTGAAACGCATAAATACGGGCTTACCCCGCACTAATCCGTGACCGGAAGGCCACTTGCTCTGGGGATATTTATTCGCCCGCTTCGCATACGCTGATTATCCCCCCCCCCCGGCTCCGGCATTTTTCGGAACCATACACGATTAATTGGGACTTTTCTCGTAAATGCTGTATCACTCTCGCACCAAGTCAAAAGTCCCATAATTGTGGGCTTTTAAACTACGCCTATCAGAATAGCAGATAAACATCTGCAACCATGACAGTTCCTTCATGATCAAAACCCATTGCTTTTCAAACGCAATAAGTGATCAATTTTGTTCTGGCGGTCATTGATCCCAGCCTTTTTTATGATTGCCAAAATAGTCTATGAATCCTTGCGTCAGGCCTTCAACAAGGCTCTCTTGATAATCCTCTGATACAAGCATATAATCTTCTTGCTTGTTGGTCATATGACCCATCTCGATATTGCACACCGGGACTTGTGACCAGCCAAAGCCGGTTTGGTCCGATCTTGGAATAATCCCCAAATCTTTTGCGCCAGTGGCTTTTAGCGTATGCATCAGCAATACCTCGGCCAACACCACGCTGTCCTTCTGAACGGCGGACTCATTGGTGTTCATGGTATTCTCGGCAGGCACCAGTATAAACATACCCGCTGTCTTTGGATCGTCAGTGCCGTTGGCATGGATACGAAGCCAGCAGTCCACCCCTGCCTTGTTCATCATCTTTGCACGCTCGGCGTTTGTTATGTCGACGCCATGTTTGTCACGCGTCATGATCACTTGCGCGCCCTGGGCTTCCAGAGACGCCCGCAGCTTCAGCCCCACCTGGAGAGTGATCACATACTCCGGCACACCACTGAATCTCCCGTACGTGCCGGCAGAGACCATTTTCTTAAGCTTTTCGCTATTAGGCGATATCGGCTCAAGCCCGGCATTATCGTTTCGCTGATGACCGGGATCAAGCCCTATTATAAAACCTTTGAGCGGCTGATTGGCTTGCTGGTATACAGCTGACGCAGCTTGATGCCTCTCGAGCAGCGCATTTACCGTTTGCGAACCAGCCACACCATCCACATCCATACCGGCATACAGCTGAAAATTATCAGTCGCTTTTTTCATCTGAGAGCCGAAAACGCCATCAGGCTCGCCGGGATCAAAACCAAGCTCCAAAAGCATTTGCTGCAGAAAAGCGACTTCCTCACCTTGATCCCCCGCCTGATAAGGAACACTTGACAGTAACCCGTCAGGCCAGGGGGGTAAAGACGGAACGGGAGTTGAATCTGGCTGAGCTGTCTGATAAACATGCCCCTCATCTAAAGGCGTGATGTTTGTCTGCTGTTTTTCAGTTGCGGCTGCACTGGGCGTGGAGTCAGGACGGGTATCTGTATCGTCAGCCTCAACATTCTCGTAACTGCACCCCGCCAAAAGCATGGTAATCAAGACGAATACAGTAATTAACCGTCTCATTGGTAACATGATATGAATTGACTGTTTCCTTCCCGGATATATTAATGACAGCAACCAGCTCAATACTGTGAAGAGTAACCAGCGTCCAAACTGGCTATCTCAGTCCAATACAACCATCTTGGCTTTGACTCTGTCCATTTGATTCAGCGCCTCCTCCAGTTTATGCATCTCTTTGCGATCACCGCATAACTGAAGAATGAGGATACCCTCGTCAGAGCAGACACTCTCAGCTTCATGAAGACCCAGCCTGACCTTGATGGAGCAGCCGAACTTAGAAAGCACTTCCTGTACCTTTGGCGAGTCTTCCCTGCGCGCTCCGATTTTTACGACCATTATATCACAATCCATGAAATCGCCTCCTGATATTTGATTGTACTATTATACCATTCATTATCAATTATTAAAACGTTTTCGCCGTTTGTCTAATTATTATTTGATGTAAAATAATTACTGATCCCATGACGGACAGCGACGGCGATGCTCTTTTGGTAATTGACATCAAGAAGCTTCTTCTCCTCTTCCGTGTTGCTTAAATATCCGCATTCAACAATCACGCAGGGCTGCCATCCGCTTCGCAATATATAAAAGTCACCTGAACGGGCTCTGTTCTCCATCGATGGCGCCAGATCATCGATCATGCTTTGCTGTATGCTTTTTGCAAGCTTTTCCCCCTGGGTCGAACCCTGCATGAATATGACCAACGGGCCAGACACGCTGCTGTCTGAGAAAGAATTCATGTGAATGCTTACCACGATGTCAGACCCGCTATCTGTGATAATTCGCCGCCGCTCCGCCATATCCTCATCTTTTGTGTCGGCCAGAGCCTTGTGGTCACTGCGCGTCATAATAACCTCTGCGCCGCATGCTTCCAACTCGGCTTTCAGAAATTCTGCCACCTGCAGGTTTATTTCGTCTTCTCGGGTGCCCAGGCTACCAATGGTGCCGGGATCAAACCCTCCATGCCCGGCATCAATAACGACCAACCTTCCGGACAAAGAGACAACTCCTGGCTCTTTTGCCCCAACTGCTGTAACAGTCGGCACCGCATTATTGATCCGCGACACATCGGTTACAGTACCGGAGAATAGATGAAAAAAAATGATCAGAGCTGCCGACAAGAAACATAGCAATGCGATGGCCACAAAGAATCTCGGTTTGTTCAGTTTGCGTTTTTTGGAAAGACAATCGACTTCAATGCTTTGAGCCGGCTTTTCTGTTTTCTCCATCGCTTACCTCATCTAAAGCAATTGACATCATTCATGATGTATGAATTATAATTATAATAACATATTTCATGAAAATCGGAAACGCAAATATTAATATTATATGTCGAACAAGTCATGATTACGTAATATTATAAAAGTTGAAGGCATTATATTAATTGGCCATAATAATTCTTTGGCATGCACTTAGAGAGCCGTCCTAGTTCATTCATTATTTATTCAGTTAAAAAAGCATTTGATTTTTATATCAGCCTGCGTATAGAATATAAATAAACCCAACGCGTTTCGCCATTATACTGATGCGTCATCTGCGCATCTCGATCATCATTAGAAAAGAGGAGGACGCTCTTGAAAAAGATTGCATTGCTCGGATATGGACGGATGGGACATACTGTCCAAAAAACGGCGCTTGATCGCGGTATCAATGTATTGTTTGCCATTGATAATCATAAAAATGCCTCTGGCACTGACATCCCAGTCGTCGGGACTCATGCATTCGAGGAGATGGTTTCGCAGCTAATGCCTGATGCGCTGATCGACTTTTCTCATCCGGACGCCACGCTTGAGATTGCTCCGCTGGCAATTCGATACGGCATCAATATGGTGGTGTGTACAACCGGCTTTTCTATACAGCAGCAGGAATTGCTAAAAACTCTTGCGAAAGATTCTGCCAGTGCCTTTCTGTTGGCGCCCAACATCACGCCCGGTATCAATATACTGATGCTGTTCGCGAATATTGCCAGCCGCTTGCTGCCCGAATATGATATACAGATCACTGATTATCATTTTAAAAAGAAGCATGACCGCCCATCGGGTACTGCGCTCAAACTTGCCCATGAGTTGGAAAAGCATGGCCATACACCAGATGTGTATGGCGTGCGCGCCGGGAATATCGTGGGCAAGCATACCGTGCTTCTCGCAGGTGCTGAGGATCAAATTGAGATCACCCATCAGTCATATTTCAAAGACATCTATGCAAAAAGCGCGCTGGACGCCGCGGAAAGAATAACGGGTAAAAAGGGGTTTATGACCATGAAAGATGTGCTGAACCTGGAGAGCATACTCAAAACCTGTTGTGATGAAGCATAGGAAACGCTGCAAAACCGATCCGTTTTTTTCGGGTGCGGTTATAGATGCCATCAAACGGCAGTGTGTTTTTAAGCTGAGCGCCTGCCAGACCAAACTGCTCTGTAGAAAACCATAGACTTAAAGTAACACAAACCGGAGACGTGCTTTGATTTGCGCATTCACGTCAATTGTTGTCCCAGCCATACTCAATATATAAAAGGAATAATCTTGTATTTTACTTTTTCGGTGTACCTGTCCCAAAGCTCTCCGTATTTGGCCTTGCAGATTTTATCGTCATCCGCTTGGCGCGTTAGCATGAGGGCGATATAGTAAGCCGGGTACAGCCACACCATCAAAACCCCAGGGTACCCGGCGGCAAGAGCCACGGCGATGGCCTGCAGGATCTCTCCAAGGTAGTTGATATGACGGCTTGCGCCCCAGTAGCCATTGGCAAGCAGACTGAGTTCGCCGTCACTGAGCACCTCGGGTTCTATCCAAAGGAACTTGCTGCCAGGCTTGGTTTTAAAGATATATTTCTGCATATTTGCGCCGCGTGTAAACGCCCAGCCAAAGAGAAAGAGGGCGCCAAAGAGTGTTGTCAGCCAGGCGGGAAGACCAGGGCCCGGAAGATGAGCGGTAAACCAAAGCGAGACCGAATAGAAATAAGGGTAGAATGCAAGACAGCCAAAGCCTAATTTGAATCCAACGCGTTCGGCAATAAAATCGTATGTCCATAAATGGATTTTTTCAAATATCAGATAATCAAAGCAAAACCATGTGAGCATGGCACAGCCAAGAAGAAAACCATAATTAATATTTGACACATACATGATGTGATGCGCCGCAAAAGAAAGCACATTCAATTGAAGCATCACAGCGCCAATCAAATACAACCACAGCTTTGCATCAATAAGGCTGTTGCTCAGCTGCGCATCTTTGACTCTGCCATACCAGAAATCATCGAAGAATGATTTGCCGGTAGACGGGTATTTGAGAACAATGTAAAAAGAATAAACCAATCCGATAACAACCGCGCCGATAAGCCCCAGCCACCTTGTTTCATACAGCCAGCCGTATGGCACGATGTTAAAATACCCAAGCAGAAACCAAATGAGAATACTTGCGAGAAGAACGAATTTCCCATTGATCCTGTAATTCATGACTTCGCCGGTTGTTTCATTTTTTACATATCCCTTTATTCTTTTAACCGGGATGATGATGTGTAGAAGAGTGATGACGCCGTATGCAACCAATGGGGTGATCAAGCCAAATAGCAACTTCATGACAAACCTCCGGTGTTTTTCGACATGACAGCAATGGCTGCCTTTCTGCTTAAAATCCTTGTCAGTATAAATCGGCCGATTTTATTGATAAATCCGGGAATGAATATTGGACCTCTTCCTAAAGCGTTCAATGTTTGCTCCGCGACAACATTGGCATCAAGCGCCCCAGGCGCTGGCTTGGATATATTTGCATGGTTGTAGCCCGGAGTGTGAATTGCACCGGCACAGCAGGCAATCACGTCGATTCCGTGCGGCTTAAGCTCTTTCC
>CAZNVX010000215.1:0-5890 GCA_964576225.1 uncultured Christensenellaceae bacterium | reverse complement strand
CTGGCCAATCAGATCATCGTAGCGCTCAACATTGCGGCGGTGAGCGAAGCCTTCGTATTAACTAAAAAGGCGGGCGTGGATCCCGAGAAGGTGTTTTGTGCGATAAAGGGCGGCCTAGCGGGCAGCACAGTGATGAATGCCAAGGTGCCGATGGCGCTGGCTGGTAACTTCAAACCGGGCTTCCGCATAGAGCTCCACATAAAGGATTTGCAGAACGCGCTGGATACAGCGCACGCGGTTGGCGTGCCGATACCGCTGACGGCAGGTATCATGGAGATCATGCAGGCGCTGAAGGCAGAAGGCAAGGCCAAGGACGATCACGGCGGCGTGATACAGTTCTACGAGAAGCTGGCCGGGGTCGAAGTGAGAAAATAGTTGAGGTTACAATATGAGGAATATTTGTGAAAACATAAAGCCGCTGCTGCCGAGCTTAAAGCCGCTCAAAGCTCCAAGAGACTTAAGCAAAGAGCAGCAGGAAGATATGCTCTATAAGATGTGCGCGATACGCGCGTTTGACAGTCGCGTGAGAGACCTGTGGATGGCGAGTGAAATCTACGGCTTGGCACATGCTTATGTAGGCGCGGAGGCCATCGCAGTGGGCGCATGCGCAGCGATCAACCAGGACGACTACATCTCCAGCACGCACCGAGGCCACGGCCACACACTGGCCAAGGGCGCGGATGTGAAGGCGATGATGGCGGAGCTGTTCGGCAAATATGAAGGCCTGAACCGTGGCAAGGGCGGCTCAATGCATATTGCAGACGTGGATATCGGAATGCTGGGCGCAACGGGTATTGTGGGCAGCGGCATGCCGATCGCGCTGGGTGCGGGGCTCTCCAGCGACATATTGGGCAACGGACGTGTGTCGATATGCTTTCACGGTGACGGCGGTGCCAACCAGGGCGTATGGCATGAATCCATCAACATGGCCGCCGCATGGGACCTTCCGGTGATATTCCTGATAGAAAACAATCAGTACGCCATCGCGACCAAATCGGAGTGGATCACCAAGGAGCAGGACCTATACAAGAGGGCGATCGGCTACGGCATTGAAGGGGTGCAGGTAGACGGGTTTAATGTGTTCGACGTGTACAGCGCTGTTAAAATGGCAGCGGATAAGGCAAGGTCGGGCGGCGGCCCCACGCTGATTGAAGCGCGGTATATCCGCATTCTTGGGCATTTTGTGGCTGATGATCAGGCATACAGGGATCAGCAGGAGGTGGAAGACTGCTGGACGGCCGATCCGGTGGAGCGGCTCAAGGATTATCTGGTTGAAAGCGGTACGTTTAGCTCAGAAAAGATAAATGCGGTGGAAAAGGCAGCAAAGGATGCCATTGAAAACGCTATCGACTACGCCCGTCACCAGTGCACCGAACCGCCGATTGACACATTGTACGACGATATCTATGCCCACGGGGAAGTAATAAAGTAGCATCCTGGAGGAAGAGCATGAGTGAGATTAATGTGAGGCAAGCGCTCAACGACGCCTTGCGCGAGGAAATGGATATAGACCCGACGATTGTGCTGCTGGGCTGCGATATTGGTGTGCGCGGCGGCCCATTTGGGGTGACGCTGGGGTTGCAGAAGCAGTTCGGTAAAAAGCGTGTTATAGACACGCCCATCTCGGAGCCCGCTTTTACCGGCGCTGGTGTGGGTGCAGCGGCCACGGGCCTTCGACCGGTGGTAGAGATACTCTATTCTGACTGGCTGACGCTGTGCACAGACCAGATCGTTAACATGGCCGCCAAGATGCGGTATATGTTCGGCGGCAAGGTGAATATGCCTCTGGTTATACGGGCGCCGTTTGGCGCGGGGGGCGGCATTGCAGCGCAGCATTCACAGTCGTTTGAGGCGTGGTTTAACCATATACCGGGCCTGAAGGTGGTCGCGCCCATCACACCGTATGACGTAAAGGGTATGCTCAAGGAAGCTATCCGGGATGACAACCCGGTGATGTTCTTTGAGCATAAAAGGAGCTATCAGCTTAAGGGCGAGGTGCCTGAGGGGGATTATACGGTGCCTTTCGGCAAGGCCGCGGTCAGAAGGGAAGGCTGCGACGTTACCATTGTTACCTACTCGATGATGGCGGTTCGCGCACTCAGAGCTGGCGAAGGAGGGCATCGACTGCGAGGTGATAGACCTGCGCTCGATACTGCCTATGGATTACGACACAGTGATGGCGTCCATCGCGAAGACGGGGCGTGTGGTGGTGGCGCAGGAGGCGCATCTGCGGGGTGGCTTGGCGGGTGATATCATCGCGGAAGTCATCGACAGGGGGTTCGATCTGCTGGACGCGCCGCCTGTTCGTGTGGGAGCGCCCAATGTGCCGATGCCGTATAACTCCGGGTTGGAAAAGGTGTGCATACCAGATGAGAACAGCATCAAGGAAGCTGTCTACAAGGTATTGAGCAACGATTAACGAGCATTGAGTAAAGGAAGATCGATATGACAAGAACAATGACGCTCCCCAAAATCGGCGTCAATATGACGGAAGCGGTCGTGGACTCATGGTTTGTGAAGGAAGGCGACCGCGTCAGGGAAGGGGACGCGATATTGCTGGCTGAGACGGACAAAGCGACGCAGGACATCTATGCGACGGATTCGGGTATCGTGGCGAAGCTGCTGGTCAAAGAGGGCGACAATGTACAGATACACGACCCAATAATGGTACTGGTGGACGAGGGTGAGGCATTCTCCGATGAGACGGTGATGATCAAGAAGGATGAGAATGTATCTGCGGAGAAGACTGTGAAAGATTTTGTGGAGAAAAGCGTCGTTAAAAAGCCAGTGCAAACGGGGGAGAAAAAGCGGATATCACCGCTAGCCAAGAAACTGGCGCGTGAAATGAAGATAGGCATAGATGAGTTGACGCCTGCCGAACCGGGGAAGCGTATCGTCAAAGCGGATGTGCTGGATTATGCCTGTTCCAGAAAACCGGCTGGAGATAAGCAATACGCAACCAATGATATCTTGGAAGTCGTTCCGGTTAGCGGGATACGCAAGGTGATTGCCGATCGGATGAGCGCAAGCAATCTGGAGAAGCCGAGCGCGGCGCTCACAATCAGCGTAGACGCGAAAGGCATGACGGCTCTGAGAGAAGCCTTCAGGCATAATGGACGGCGTATCGGCTATAACGAGATCATCGCTAAGGCTTGCGCACGTGCGCTGAGTGAACACCGCATGCTGAATACACGACTGGGTGAAGGTGGTATCGAGGTGTTGCGCGCTATCAATGTCGGCATTGCGGTGGATACCGATAAAGGGTTGGTCGTGCCGGTTATCAAAAATACAGACAGTAAAACGCTGGGTGAGATATCAGACGATCTGAACGTAAAGGTGCAGGCGGTCAAGGAAAACTGTGCGACGCAGGAAGATTTAAGCGGCGGAACGTTCACCATTACAAATCTCGGCATGCTGGGCGTCGAAGAGTTCACCGCCGTAATCAACCCGCCTGAGTGCGCCATATTGGCGGTAGGCGCTTTGCGGCAAGTGTTCGTGCCTGACGAATACGGCAACCCAATTGTCCGCAGCGAGATGAAAATGACGCTGTCCTTCGACCACAGGATCGTGGATGGTGCGCCGGCGGCAAGGTTCCTTAACGATGTGAAGAGATATCTGGAAACCCCGGTGATCATGCTATGAAGAAATATGACGTGGTGGTGATTGGTGGTGGACCGGGCGGCTACGTGGCAGCCATCAAGGGAGCGCAGCTTGGAAAAAAGGTTGTTGTCGTCGAAAAGGAGCATGTGGGGGGTACGTGCCTGAACTGGGGTTGTATCCCCATGAAATCGCTGATTCGTAACGCGGAAGTTATAGAAACGCTCCATCAGGGCGACATGTTCGGATTTGAGACGGGCGGCGTGAAAGCAGATTACTCCAAAGCGCATCTGCGGAGCCGTCAGATCAGCGATAAATTAGCGCGCGGCATTGGTTATCTGATGAAGAAGAACGGTATCGACGTGATCACAGACGAGGCGGCTCTTCAAAAGGATAAAACGGTGGCGCTTAAAGTTTCCGGCGAGCGCATACAGGCGGATAATGTCATTATCGCGGCGGGCGCGCAGCCCGCACGGTTGCCAATGGCAGACTATTCGATACCTGCCGTGCTGGATTCCAAAAAGGCGCTGGCATTGAGGCAGGTGCCAAAGAGTGTGTGTATTGTGGGCGGCGGCGCGATCGGCCTTGAGTTTGCATTTGTCTGGAGCGCATATGGGGCGCAGGTCACCATCATCGAAATGATGGACCGGCTGCTTCCATGTGAAGACATGGCCGTTTCCGCGCTTGTGAAGAAGGCTTACCAAAACAGGGGGATTACCGTCTGGACGGGCACGGCTGTGACCGGCATTGACGCGAAAACAAACTCCGTGACGGTGCAGGCCGGGGAAAAGACGTTGAAGTGCGAGTATGTGCTGATATCCGCCGGCATAAGGCCTGCAGCTCTGGCCGGAAATTCCGGGGTTAATACTGATGCCAAGGGGTATATTGTGGTAGACGACATGATGCGCACCAGTATCTCCGGTGTCTATGCGATTGGCGATGTAACGGGAAAGCTGGCGCTGGCACATACGGCGAGTGCGCAGGGCATCGTGGCGGCGAAGGCGGTCGCCGGGCTTTCAACGGAGCCGCTGGATTACAAAGGCATACCCCGGTGCACCTATGGTTTAATAGAGACGGCCAGTGTGGGTATTACGGAGGAGCAGGCGAAGCAGCAGGGCGTCGATTATGTGACTGGTGAATTTCCGCTGTCAGCCAACGGCAAGGCTTTGGCGATGGGCTATTCTGACGGTATAGTCAAAGTCATTGCCGGAAGGGAGTACAAGGAGATTCTGGGTGTGCATATGGCTGGGCCTCATGTGACAGAGATGATCGCCGGCGCGGCAGGACTGCTTAAACTGGAAGCGACGATCGACGAACTGGCAAAGATCGTGCATCCCCACCCGACGGTGAGTGAATCGCTGATGGAAGCGGCTCACGTTGCATTGGGCGAGGGTATCCATATATAACTGTAACGGTCAATCGGCATGGCTTGAAACTGGAATAAGCTGAAATCTGAAGGAGGGAATGGCAGATGGGCAGGGGATTGAATATCGGGCTGATCGGGCATAAGTTTATGGGCAGGGCGCACAGTAATGCGCTGCGAGACCTGTCGATGTTTTTTGATGCTGGCGCGCAGCCGCATATGAAGGTGGTCTGCGGTGTAGAGGACGATATCGGCGAAGCAGCGGAGAAATACGGCTGGGAATCATTTGAGACGGACTGGAGAAAGGTGGTCGCCAACCCCGACATCGACATCATCGACATTTCTTCTCCAGGCGTCACGCACATGGAGATCGCGGTGGAGGCTGCCAAAGCGGGCAAGCACATCATCTGTGAAAAACCGCTGTCCATGACGGCTGCGGAAGCGAAGGTGATGTATGACGCTGCGCTGCAGGGTAGAGTGAAGAACATGGTGAATTTCTGCTATCGGCGGGTTCCGGCGGTGGCGCTGGCCAAGGAGCTGATTGAGTGCGGGCGGCTGGGCGAAATATACCATTTCAAAGCGATCTATCAGCAGGATTGGGTGGACGCCGACTGTCCGTACGTCTGGCGATTCGACAAGAAATTGGCGGGCGCGGGTTCCATGGCCGACAAGGGCTCGCACGTGATCGATCTGGCGCGCTTCCTTGTGGGTGAGATCATTGAAGTGGCTGGCATGAGCGACATATACATCAAGCAGCATAAGGATTTGTCAACTGGAGAAATGAAGGATGTGACGACGGACGATGCCGCTATGTTCCTGACTCGGTTTGCATGTGGCGCGATGGGCACATTCGAAACTTCGCGCATCTCCGTGGGCTACAAGAATGCACTGCAGTTTGAGGTGAACGGCAGCAAGGCATGTGTGCGATTC
>CAZNVX010000214.1:0-5895 GCA_964576225.1 uncultured Christensenellaceae bacterium | reverse complement strand
CGTCCTTCTGAGAGAAAGTCTCCATGTTCGTAAACAGGGTGTCCACATATTGCGTTAAGCTTTGCTCCATTCCCTTTTCCTCCTTCTGTTTTTCTTATTTTCTGCAAAATTCATGATTGTATTCCCGATATTGACCCGAGCCGATGCGTCAATATGAACGTACTCCTCGTCGGGGATAAAATCCGGATAAATCTGCATGCTGTCCGCCTTTAAAAAGGCAGCCGCTATACCCAGAATGCTCTGGAAAATCCCTGTGGCGAACGGCGTATGAAGCCCATAGCGTGTATCCACGCTAACGTCGGATATATCGGCGGCGCGAAGCCAATCCGTCAAATTCCCCTTGCCTTTTCGCCTCTTTATTGCCCTCTGATACAGTTTTAGTTTGAACACAAAGACTGTGACGAACGGCTGATTGTCCTCGATAAATATAATTATCTTAAGCAGCGGGTAAAGCGAACAAAGGCGAACCGAGGCGCCGCCGCTGTCCAGCCTGGCCACGCACCGGATGCGCACCGGACAGACAAAAGCCGCCGTCATCAGCGCCAGCAGCACGATCAATATCGCTAATAAAGCCATGGTATCCCTTTTTCCGCCGTGGTTCCTGATGGTAGTATGTCAGATATGATCTGATATTATTCGCGGCAGAAATCAAAAAACCCGCACCTTGTCAGGCCGGGCTTTGAGCCGATATTATCTGTGCTATCGCATACGGCTGTCGTTTTATGCCTTTACCGTATCATTTCCTCAAACTCCGCTTCACTGATGATCGTCACGCCCAGCGCCTGCGCCTTAGCAAGCTTACTGCCCGCGCTCTCCCCCGCCAGCACGTAATCGGTGGCACGGCTGACGGACGACATCACCTCGCCGCCCAGTGACTCGATGATGTCCGAAGCTTGTTTGCGCGTGTACGTCTCCAGCGTGCCGGTCAGCACCACCTTTTTGCCGGTCAGCGGGGACTCTTTTTTCACAGCACGACCGAGCTGCGGCGTCACGCCGGCCTGCTCCATCCGGGAGATGATACGGCGCACACGATCGTCTGCGAAGAACCCCGCAATGTTGTGCGCCAGCGTGGGGCCCACGCCGTCGAGGGCCAGCAGGTCTTGTTCCGCCGCTGCCGCCAGCTTATGCATGCCGCCGTAGCGGTTTGCCAGATCCCTTGCCGTCTTGGCGCCGATGCCGGGTATGCCCAGCGCATAGACGAACGCGGAGAGCGGGCGCGTCTTGCTGCGCTCAATCGCGTTCCTGAGGTTCTCCGCCTTTTTATCGCCGAAGCCGGGCAGTCCCTTGAGCTTCTCGTAGTCCAGGTAATACAGATCAGACACATCCGAAAGCCCCATATTATCGTACAGCGCCTCCGCCGTTTTATCCGAGAACGTCTCGATATTCATTGCATCCCGCGACGCGAAATGCGCGATAGCCCTTGTGAGCTGAGGCCGGCACAGCAGCATGTTCTCGCAGAACAGATGCGCGCCTTTTTCCGTCACCGGATGCCCGCATGCCGGGCACACTGACGGCGGCAGTATATCCTGCGACTCGGGCAGGTATTCCGCCACGCCGAGTATTTCAGGGATCACGTCGCCCGAACGCCGTACAAACACCCGGCACGGCGCCTTCACGCCCTTTCTCAGTATATCCCCGTGGTTGTTGAGCGTCGCGCGGGACACCGAAACGCCCGCGATATCCACCGGCTCGAGCACCGCGCCCGGCGTCAGCTTGCCGGTGCGCCCGACCTGCCAGATCACGCCCAGCAGTGTTGTCGTCTTTTCGTCCGCCGCAAACTTGTAAGCCACTGCCCATCGGGGAAACTTCTGCGTGAACCCCAGTTGTTCCCGCATAGCGTAGCTGTCGATCTTGATGACCACGCCGTCTATCAGATAGTCCAGGCCGCTGCGTTTTTTCTCAGCTTCGTCCACCGCCGCCATCACGTCGTCCAGGCTTTGGCATGTTCTGTTAAAATCGCTGAGCGGGAAGCGGTTTTCTCTCAGAAACTCCAGCATCTCCCGATGGGACGCAAACGGCGCGCCGTCCTTATACCCCACGCCGTAGCAGACAAGGCTGAGGCTGCGCCGCGCGGTCTCAGCCGGGTCCAGGTTGCGCAGCGCTCCCGCCGCCGCATTGCGCGCGTTCTTCAGCGGCTCTGCCGCCGTCTGGTTGTACCTCGCCAATTGAGACAGGCGCATGAAGCCTTCTCCCTGCACCTCCAGCCGCCCCTGATACGGGATGGACAGCGGCACCGAGCGTATCGTCATCACCTGCCGCGTGATCACCTCGCCCACGTGGCCGTCGCCCCTTGTCGCAGCCGAAACCAGCAGCCCCCCCTCGTAACGCAGATTCACCGTCAGGCCGTCGAATTTGTACTCCGCCACATAGGTATAAGGCCCGTCGGCAATCTTCCTCGCCCGCTGCGCCCACGCGGCAAGCTCCTGTCCGCTTCGCACCTTGTCAAGGCTGAAGAGCGGGGCCAGGTGCGCCTGCTTCTCGAAGCCGGGCAGCACATCACCGCCGACGCGGCGCGTGGGGGAGTCCGGACGGACATAGCCCGTCTGAGCTTCCAGCGCCACGAGCTTATCATAAAGCGCATCATATTCGGCGTCACTGATGGTGGGGTTGTCCAGCGTATAATAGCGGTATGCGTGCTGATTCAGCTGCTCCACCAGCGCGTCAACCGTGTGCTTCTCGTCCATAAAACGTCCCTCTATACAATCTCAAGCGGCGCGAACGCCACAAACATCTTCTTCTCGCCGGCATCGTCAAACCGCACCACCGCAATCTTTTCATCGCCCTCGCCATTGGTGGACACAATACGGCCCCGTCCGAATTTCGGGTGCGTCACCGCCCGCCCCGCCATAAAGGCGTCCGGCGCGTGCTTCGCTTTGGGCTTGGGCTGCGCCGCGGACGGCATCTTCACACGCCCCTGAGCGAATGAATTCGGGCTGTGGCTGACCGGCTCATGCGAAAAATACGCGGGCGCATTGCGTTTTACGCCCGCCGGTTCCAGGCACCCGTCCGGTATTTCCTTGAGAAACCGGGACGGATCGGCTTTATAGCGTTCAAAACCCGCGCCGGTGCGCACATACCGCGTCGCGCTCCACGTCAGATACAGCCGCTTTTTTGCGCGCGTCATGCCCACGTAGCAAAGCCGCCGCTCCTCCTCCACGTCGCCCTCAGCCAGGCTGATCTGATGCGGCAGAAGACCCTCCTGCAGCCCGACGATAAACACGATGGGAAACTCAAGGCCTTTGGCGCTGTGCAGCGTCATCAGCATGATCTTGTCGTCTTCGTCACCCACGGCGTCCACGTCGGCAATCAGCGCGTTGCGCTCCAGAAAAGCCTCCAGAGACGCCGCTTCTCCGGCTTCCTGCTCAAAATCGGAAACGCTGCGCAGAAATTCCTCCACGTTCAGCATGCGCATACGCCCCTCCGCTGATGTGTCGGCCATCAACGCCGCCCGCATGCCGGATGCGTCCACCACGCGTTCCACCGTCTCCAGCACCGTGCGCTGCTGCATCTTTGCGGCAATGCCACTGATCATATCCGCAAAGCTTTTCAGCGCTTGTGCGGCTCTCTTGGATAGCAGCCCCTCCGCCTGCATGCTCATCTGCATCAGCGAACAGCGTTCTTGCTGCGCTGCCGCATATAGTTTGCCCATCGACGCCTCGCCGATACCGCGCCGCGGCACGCCCACCGCGCGTATAAAGCACAGATCGGCGCTGGGGTTTATCAGCAGGTTCAGGTAAGCCAGTATATCCTTGATCTCCCGGCGCTCATAGAAGCTCTGCCCTCCGTAAATCACATAAGGCACGCCGCGTTCTTTAAGCTTGTTCTCCAGCACGCGCGACTGGCTGTTCACACGGTAAAGCACGGCGATGTCGCTCGCGTCGTATTTGCCTTCGCGCAGCAGGCTGAGCAC
The DNA here is from genome assembly GCA_964576225.1 of uncultured Christensenellaceae bacterium. Classification (GTDB taxonomy): domain Bacteria; phylum Bacillota; class Clostridia; order Christensenellales; family SZUA-584; genus SZUA-584. The sequence continues at coordinate 1,985 of CAZNVX010000214.1, read as the reverse complement.
CTTCTCGGCCACATACTGCGCCTCCTCCATATCGCTCTCCGCCTGAAACTCCAGCGGTTTCTGCCCCGCTGTCACCGACGACCACAGCTCCTTGCCGCAGCGCTTTTGGTTGTGCCTGATCACGCCGTTGGCCGCATCCAGTATGCCCTGATGCGAGCGGTAGTTCTGTTCCAGGCGTATCACATGCGCGCCCGGGAAGTCTTTCTCAAAATCGAGTATATTGGAAATGTCCGCGCCGCGCCAGCCGTATATCGACTGGTCGTCGTCACCCACCACGAATATATTACCGCTGCCCTTGGCCAGCAGCTTCACAATACGATACTGCACCGTGTTGGTATCCTGGTATTCATCCACCATGATATACCGGAAGCGCCGCTGATATTTCTCCAGCACGTCGGGATACGCGTCAAAAAGCTGCAGCGTTTTGAGCAGCAGGTCGTCAAAGTCCAGCGCGTTGCTGGATCGCAGCTTGTCCTCGTAGCGCGCATAAACGCGCGCCGTCAGCTTCACGAATTCGCCCTCGCCGTATTCATGACGGTACTGTGCGGGGTTCACACCGTCATTCTTCGCCCGGCTGATGGATGACCGCACACCGCGCGGATCCAGCACCTCCTTGGCGATATCCAGCTCCTTGAGGCACTCCTTGACCACGGTCAGCGCGTCGCTGGCGTCATATATTGAAAACCCCCGCGTATACCCCAGCCGGTCGCCCTCCATCCGCAGCAGCTTCGCGCACATCGCATGGAATGTGCTCACCCAAATATCGCGCGAATCCGGCGACAGCGCCGCGATGCGGTTTTTCATCTCCGCCGCCGCTTTGTTGGTGAATGTCAGCGCCAGTATCTGCCATGGCGCTGTACCCTGCTCAATCAGGTGCGCCGCGCGCATCGTCAGCACGCGCGTCTTGCCGGAGCCGGCGCCTGCCAGCACCAGAACGGCACCCTCTGTTTCTAAAACCGCCTCCCGCTGTCTTTCATTCAAACCGCTAAGATCCATCTGTCCTCCCGTCAAGTCGTTTCAGTGCCATGCCATACCCGCCCGTGCCATACAGAAGGCACCGGTTCACGCGGCTGATTGTCGCCGTGCTCGCACCCGTCTGCGCAGATATATCGTGGCAGGTATGCCTGGCCTTTAGAAGCGCCGCCACCTTGAAACGCTGCGCGATGGAATTGAGCTCGGATATCGTACAAAGATCCTCAAAGAACATATAGCACTCCTCGACAGAATTGAGCGTGAGAACCGCTTCAAACAACCTGTCCATATCCGGGGATTTGAGTTTCGATTCGTACATGGTCGCCTCCTTCGTCGGCTTAGCCGCCTGCTTGCTCCAGCCTATTTTATGCGTCAATACTCAACCACAGTGTTTCGCAGCGTGTCCAGGCCTTCGATGCATATTTCAATCACATCGCCGCTGCGCATCGGCCCGATGCCTTCCGGTGTACCGGTCGCGATAATATCGCCGGGCAGCAGCGTCATGCATTCGCTGATAAAGCTGACCAGCTGCACCGGGCTGAAAAGCATGTCGTCCGTGCTGCCGTCCTGTTTCACTTCACCGTTGAGTACGCTCTTAACGCGACGCCCCGCCGGGTCATAATCCGTGTCAATACACGGCCCCACCGGGCAGAATGTATCGAACGATTTGGCGCGCGTCCACTGCCCGTCGGCTTTCTGCACATCGCGCGCTGTCACATCGTTGAGCGCTGTGTAGCCGAATATACACGCGGCCGCATCCTCCGGCGTGACGTCTTTGCAGGCTCGGCCGATGACCACGGCGAGCTCCGCCTCATAGTCCACCCGCTGCGATGCCGCAGGCCGCCTGATCGCCTGCCCATGCGCAATCAGCGCCGTCGGCGGTTTTAAGAACAGCACCGGGCTGCCAATCAGCGTCTCCTTCAGCTCCGCGGCGTGCCGGGCATAATTGAGCCCCACAGCCACGATTTTTGACGGCTGGCACGGCGGCAGCAGCAGCACTTCTGCCATGTCAT
>CAZNVX010000213.1:0-5903 GCA_964576225.1 uncultured Christensenellaceae bacterium | reverse complement strand
GACCTTGAGGCCGCACGCGCAGACGAGGGGCACCACAATCAGCGTGGTGGTGTCGGCCACGCCGCCGGTGGAATGCTTGTCGGCCACGGCGCCCAGCGATGAGAGATCCGCTGTATCGCCCGAATCCGTCATGGCCTGTGTGAGCGCAGCGGTTTCGTCGTCGTCCAGCCCGCGGATGAAGGCGGCCATCAGCAGCGCCGACGCCTGATAATCAGGAATGGCGCCGGAAACGTAACCGCGGATAAAAAAGCCGATCTCTTCGGCGGAAAGGGCGCCGCCGTCGCGCTTTTTGGCGATGATGTCGTAAATCTTCATAACAGGTTCATCCTTTCCTCCCGGAATATGCGTGCGTCCATGGTGCGGATATTTTCGATGATGGGCGCAAAAGCCATGTGCGCCAGTATGTCCCGCTCGATGTCGGTGCCGGGGGCGATCTCCTCCAGCTTCAGGCCCGCCTCGGTCAGCGAGAAAACGGCGCGTTCCGTGATGTACAAAACGGGGCGGCCTGTGGCAAGGGCCTGGCCGGCGGAGAAGGTGATCTGCTCCACGTTATCGACAAACTTTTTGACGCAGCCTTCCTGACAAATGACCAGCCTGCCGCCCGCCACCGAGGTTATAAGCCCCTTGGCGGTGAACGTGCCGCAGAAGATGACCGCCTTTGCCGTTTGCGTGATGCCGATAAACCCGCCGCAGCCGGCAATGCGCGGCCCGAACTTGGACACGTTGATGTGGCCGCGGCAATCGACCTGCGCCAGACCGAGCACCGCCAGATCCAACCCGCCGCCGTGGTAATAGTCGAACTGCGTGTGCTGCTCGAACACGGCGTGCGGATGCGCCACGCAGCCGAACTCCCTGCCGCCCGCGGGTACGCCCCCCACCGGGCCCGATTCCACGGTGAGCGTGAACGTGTCGGAAATGCCTTCTTCAGCGGCCACGGCGGCGACGCCCTCCGGCATGCCGATGCCGAGGTTGACCACGGCGCCTTTTTTCAGCTCCAGCGCGGCGCGGCGGGCGATGATCTTGCGTTCGTCCAGCGGCAGCGGCGGAATGGGCGCGGCGGCGGTGTTGTGGCCCGCGTAGGGCGGGTGGTAGGGGCGCAGCGCCGTCTGCCACTGGTATTCCTGCCTGGACGCGACAACAATGCCGCTGACATAGATGCCGGGCACCTTGACGCGGTGCGGGTGTATTGGCTCGTCGGATAGCTGCCCCACCTGGACAAACACCTGGCCGCCCGAGTTGCGCGCGGCCTGCGCCAGCGCGGTGGCTTCACAGAACACCGCTTCGTGTTCCATCGACACGTTGCCGAGCGCGTCTGCCGTTGTGCCGCGCAGCAGCGCATAGTGGATGGGAAACGCGCGGTAGAAAAGATATTCCTTGCCGTCCAGCGTGATCAGCGAGACGCGCTCTTCCCCGGAGATGCTGTTGAGCCGGCCGCCCGACAAGCGCGGGTCCACAAAGGTATTGAGGCCGATGTGCGTGATATGACCCGGCCGGTGCGCCGCGATATCGCGCATCAGCATGGAGAGCACGTCCTGCGGGAAGTTGTAGCCCTGCGCTTTTTCGTCTGTGACCAGCTTTTGCAGCCCGGGCATCAGGTTCCAGTGGCCGGCGATAACCCGGCTGACGAGGCCTTCGTGCGCGAGCCTGTTGAAGCCGCGCGCGTCGCCGTCGCCCACGCTGGTGACGCTGACGAGCGTCAGATCCCGCGGGTGGCCCGTTTCCAGAAAACGCTGTTCGATGGCGGCGCAGAGCTCGTCCGCGACGCCGGCCATGATAAAACCGTTGGCGGCCAGTGTTTTGCCGTCTTCGATGCGCTGCGCGACCTGCCGCGCGCTGAGTATTTCCATGTTATGTCCTTTCCATGCTGTCATTTTGCTGCCGGAGCAGGCCGTAGTATACAATATCGTGCACAGTGCCCATGCGCTCATGGTGCCGGCGCAGGCAGCCTTCACGCACAAAGCCGCTTTTCTCGAGCACGCGCTGTGAGGCGGTGTTGGACGCGTAGCAGCGCGCGTAAACCCGGCGCACGGTGAGCATCTCGAACGCGTAGGCCACCGCCATGGGCACCGCGGCGCTCATCACGCCCCGGTTCCAGTAGGGCTCGCCCAGCCAGTAGCCCAGCTCGGCGCGGTCGTGCTCCGGTTCATGCACGAGGCCGATCACGCCCAGCATGCGCCCGCCATCGCAGATCTTGAACACGTGCTCGTTTTCGTGGCTTTCGACGTAGCTGAGCCAGGTTTCGGCGTGCGCGCGGGTATACGGATGCGGGAGGTTATTGGTCATTGCGGCGATCGCGCGGTTGTTGGCGAGCCTGGCGATGGCTGCAAGGTCGTCCCGCCCGATGCCCGCAAGGCTGATATTCATGCTGCTGCCCACCTCCCATCAAATCTTTCATCATTTTAACACAAAACGCAGGCGGAGAGAACACAAGGGCCGCCAATTCATTCCATAAAGCGCCGTGGACGCAGAAACGGTTGCCAAAGGCGCCGGGCGTGTGTTAAAGTAAAGCCAATGCAATTGTGAAATTATTATCAGCTTGATGCTGTGTATATAAGGAGTTTTCATGTCAAGATTTACGATTCCGCGGGATATCTTTTTCGGGAAAGGGAGCATGCGCCAGATCGGCGAGCTTAAAGGCTACAAGCGCGCGTTTATTGTGACGGGCGGCGTGATTCCCAAGCTGGGGCTGCTGGACAAGCTGGCGGGCATACTTAAGGAATGCCACATGGAGATCGCGTCGTTTGTGGACGTGGAGAACGACCCGTCGGTGGAGACGGTGATGATCGGCAAGGAGCGCATGCTCGAGTTTAAGCCCGATATCATCATTGCGATTGGCGGGGGCAGCGCGATTGACGCGGCCAAGGCGATGTATGTGTTCTACGAGCACCCGGAGCTGACGTTTGAGGATATCAAGGAGCCGGACTCGGTGCCGCGTTTGCGCAACAAGGCGATATTTGTGGCGATACCGTCGACCAGCGGCACGGCCAGCGAGGTGACGTCGTTCGCGGTGATCACCGATACCAAAACAAAGGTGAAATATCCCATTGCCGACCATGACTTGACGCCGGATATCGCCATACTGGACAGCGAGATCACGGCGACGATGCCGCCCGTGCTGGTGGCGCACACCGGGCTTGACGCGCTGACGCACGCGGTGGAGGCGTATGTGGCCAAAAGCCGCTCGAGCTTTACCAACCCGCTGGCGATCCATTCCATCGCGATGATATACGGGTATTTGAAGGAGTCTTTTGACGGCGACATTGACGCGCGCGGCGAGATGCATATCGCGCAGTGTATTGCCGGCATGGCGTTTACCAACGCGCAGCTGGGTATCACGCATTCGCTGGCGCACAAGACGGGCGGGCTGTTTAACCTGCCGCACGGGCTGTGCAACGCCATACTGATGCCGTATGTCATACGATACAACGAGAAGGATTACCTGGCGTCGCGGCATTACGCCAACATTGCGCGGCGGCTGGGGCTGCCGGGGCTGACCGAGAAGATACTGGTCAATTCGCTGATTGAGGGCATACAGAACCTGACACGCGCGCTTGACGTGCCGCTCTCGTTTGAGGAAGCGGGCGTGCGCGAGTTTCTGTTTACCATGGAGAAGCGCGAGATTGCGCAAGGGGCGTTCCTTGACCCGTGCACGCTGTTTAACCCGCGCGAGACATCGGTGGATGACTTAGAGCGGATACTCGAATGCGCGTATTACGGGAAGCCGGTGACGTTTTAGGGGATTTAATGAGATTTTAAGGTCGTGGAGGCGCTGCCTCCACACCACCGCCCAGATGGATGGAGTGATAAGGGAAAAAGACCGTGGAGGCGCTGCCTCCACACCACCGCCAAAGGGATGGATGAAGTGATAAGGCCGTGGAGGCGCTGCCTCCACACCACCGCCAAAGGGACAAGTCCCTTTGGAAACCCGTATGGGAAATGCTGCGCATTTCCCGTTTTTATATTCTGAAATATTTGAGGCGGGAGGAACAGGAGGGCGGGGCGGATTGTTGGAGTGGTAGAAAAAGTATTGGGAAGAAAGGAAAATATTATATTATGTCGAAAATATTGAGTGTGGTTATGTGTCACGCAGAAAGTGAGTAAGCGACCGCTAATAGAAAGGTGTGGTAACTATGCGTACAAAAATACTTTATTCTAGCGAAGAATCTCATCCCGGCTATGGTGCCGGAGATGGCGATACTGAACGCTATGAGTACGAATGCCCCTGCGAAAAGGGTAAGATTGTGGAAGAACATAATAACATCCCTGGCTTTAGGGATCATGATGTTTACATCTCCTGTGATAAATGTAATCAGGAGTATGAACTTGATACATCTAAGGGCGTAAGATGTTGGGAACTTGTGCCGAAGAAAAAAGAGGCCCAGTAATAAGGTATTGTTAGCTCAAATAGTTGACTTGCGCATTATCCATATATTTGTAGGTGGCAAGGCGGATGATAAAAAATGAATTTTCTTATGATAATTGGTTACAAATTCGCTTAATAAGATCAAAAGAATTATTAAATGCAAAGATACAAGAACATCGAAACGGTTATATAAAACGTAACGTTGGTAGATCTTCCTTATATTTTTTTGACTTAATTAAAACGATACAAGAGTCATTGATTTCTGAAATTAAAATTATTTTTTTAGAGTTACCGAAAGAAGAGCTTTTAAAAAGCTCAGAAATTTACGACATAAAGAAAAACCTTTTACATTTTGTCGAGCAATCCTATTCTGATGCCTTAAATCTTAATTATCTCATTGTATCTCCCGATGTTATTCAAAAAAATAAAGCAGAATCCCAAAAAACTGTATTTAACGAAATAGAAATACTTATTCATAATCTTCTTATATCAATATCAGATAAAATGATCAAAGTAGAAGCAAATGAGCACTATCTTATCGAGAGGGGAGACTCTTTAACTGTTAAGGAGGTATGTACCATGCACAATAAAACGCCCAAAGTTTTTATAAGCCATTCAAGCCAAGATAAAACTTTTGTTTCTTGTCTGGTTGACTTAATGGAAGATATTGGTATTACAGCAGAGCAGCTTTTTTGTTCTTCTATTCCCGGATACGACATTCCATTAAATGAGGATATTTATGATTTTTTGAAGGTACAATTTCAAGCTCATGATCTTCATGTTGTTTTTGTCCTCTCTGAAAACTATTATCAAAGTGTGGCATCTATGAATGAGATGGGGGCGGCATGGGTATTACAGAATAAGTTTACTACGATTTTGCTCCCTGGTTTCGAGTTCAAAGAGATTAAAGGTGCTATCAACCCAAGGCAAATAAGTCTTAAACTAGATAGTGACCCAACAGAAGTTCGTGAAAAGTTAGGACAATTAAAAGATATTCTAACACAAGAATTTAAGTTACCAAATATCCCGTATATTCGCTGGGAACGTAAGCGAGATGCTTTTATTACTGCAATATCCCAGCCTGTTATATGCGAGGATACTATCAGTGTTGATGCGTTATTAATTTTGAAAACCGCTTGCGTTACTGCTAATGGAACGATAATGAAGATAAACAGCCACTCTGGTACAGATATACAAGTCGGTGACAAGAATTTCATTACTACGCAAGAAAGGCGAGAAGTTGCTAGATGGGAAGATTGCTTGGACGAACTGTTGAGAAAAGGTTTCATTCAAGAAAGAGGTATCAAAGGTGAAATCTTTGTTGTAACTAAAAGTGGATATGACTATATTGACTATATTGAAAATATTGATAAGTAAAAATGCATTTAGACGATTCTTTTTTATAAAAATATAAATGTTGAGGAAATGCGTAGCATTTCCAGTGGATTCTTAAGGGGCTTGCCCCTTAAGCGGGAGTTTGAGGGCAGCGCCCTCAAGGTCTTAGCCCTCTCATACCTTCAAAATGTCGTTTTAGCGCCGC
>CAZNVX010000212.1:0-5911 GCA_964576225.1 uncultured Christensenellaceae bacterium | reverse complement strand
TCTTGCTCGCTCGCGCTTTTTTGGCGGTCTTGGCGTATCTGCGGGATTGGCTTGTCGTTTTAGCGACAGTGCAGGGAATGTTTCGGCTCTTCTCAATATGCAGTTTTCAAAGTACAATTTTGCTTCTATATACTGAAAGGAAAAAACAGCACATTGATGCGAGCATTTTTGATAAATTTGAAAAATTTCGTATTATATCCCCGTTTTCAATAGAGATTGCAGATACTTGCTTTGTCTAATAAAAGCTTTAGCATTAGTTCTATAGTTTAAAGTGCCAATGGCCGTGATTACTGGCCTCATAGGAATCTCACCTCCCCCGGGATCTCCGGAGGCCGCCCCCATTGCGATGTCTGTGGCTGGACGGAAGTATCATTGTCCCTCTGCATTTTCATCGCCTTAGAGGTTATCAGCCTCGTGTTTCCGCTTATGATATTGTTCGCTCGCGCTTTGTTTGCGGTCCTGGCGTATCTGCGGGATTGGCTTACCGTTTTCACGACAATGCAGGGAATGTATTGGCTCTTTTTGTTATTCAATTTTCAAGGTTCAAACAAATTTGCTCCTGTATACCGAAAGGAAAAAATGGGGCAAGTGCGGGAAAAATTTTTTTGAAATCACTAGAATTTTTTAAAATTAACCGAATTATTTTAAATCTCTCTCCCCCACGGCTTTCAAAACAGCAAAAATGTTTCTATATACCGAAAGGAAAAAAAGAGGCATGTGTACGGATTCTTTTATAATTTTTTTAATCTACCCTAAGAAGTTTAACCAATTGTTGAGGGGTTAATAAGTAGCGTGATTTCCAACGTGTTAATCTATATCATAATTATTTCACACTTATCATTAAATAATAGAATAAAATAATGATTATTATATTTTGTTAATGTGCAACAAAAATATTTATTGACATAATACAATAGAATCTGTTATACTCCACAATAAGGAAGGAGGTGCTTATGATTAACAATCAAAAACTAAGCAACATTGCTGATATAATAACGGGTTTCTGTGAGGATAAGGATGCTCAAACAGAAAACAGCTTCCTTTATCAATATATTCAGCCGAATAACCTTTCTGAAAGTGGCAAGCTAAAGGATACGATCACGATTCTCAAAAAAGACCAAATCTCAGCTGATCAGCTGGTTCAAAATGGGGATGTTTTGGTTAAACGGCTGAACCCAAATGTTTCTGTTATTGCATTGGCCAATGAGCCAACAATCATATCTACTAATCTCTATGCAATTCGCGTTAAGCGCAATGATGTACTGCCCGAGTACCTCGCATCTTTATTTGAACAGCCGAGTTTTCTATCGCAGATTGAGCATATCTCGGGAACGGCAACTGTAATAAAAGCGATTTCAGCAAAAAAGCTGGCTAATGTTATGATACCGTTGATACCTATTCATAAGCAGAAGGCTCTTGGAATGCTATGGACATTAAATAAGAAAAGAAAGCAACTATTACTAGATTATATATCCGAAAGTGATAAGCTGTTTTCGTGTTTGACAGAAACAATTATATCTGATGATGAGGAGGACAAGTAAGTATGGCAACAACAATTGAAGATATTAAAAGAGCATTGTGGAAGGGTGCAGATACGTTTAGGGGAACAATTGATGCAGCTAATTATAAGGACTTTGTTCTTTCAATGCTATTTATTAAATATTTGAATGATACATATGATGAGTATGTAAAGGATCTTGAAAAGAAATATGATAATCCCATCCGCTTTGAGCGAGCCAAAAAGAATCTGCCGTTTGTATTAGCAGATGAACATCGATTTTCATACCTTTACGAAAATAGGAACGATCCAAAGATTGGCGAGCTGATTAACGGTGCTCTGCAAGGAATTGAAGATAGCAACGCAGAGTTGCGTGGCGTATTTCGTAGCATCAACTTTAATAGCGAAGCTATGCTCGGAAATCCAAAACAGAAGAATACCAAACTCAGGAATCTGTTAGAGGATTTTGAACCGCTCGACTTGCATCCGTCCAATATAGAAACAGGTGTTGGACAAGACCCCGCAGATGTTATAGGGGATGCGTACGAGTATATGATTGGCGAGTTTGCATCACAGGCCGGCAAGAAAGCAGGAAGCTTTTTTACGCCGCCTATGGTGTCTGAATTGATGGCACAACTGGTCGCGCCTCAGAGAAACGATGAATTATATGATCCGACCTGCGGGTCGGCTTCGCTCCTTATACGAGCGGCTAAGCAGGCTGGCATCCATGAGGTTGCAATCTATGGGCAGGAGATGAATGGGTCGTCATGGTCGATGGCTCGTATGAACCTTTTTATTCATAAGATACTTGGGGCAAATATCGGCTGGGGTGATTCACTTTCTAATCCTTTGCACCTTGACTCGGACGGAAACCTTAAACAGTTTGATGTAATCGTAGCCAACATGCCGTTTTCTCAAGACAAATGGGCCGAGGGTTTTAATCCCGGAGGCGAGTTGGATGGAAACGATGACAAGAATAAAAAGTTTACCATGACGGCGAACCTTGATAAATATCATCGTTTTGATTGGGGGGTGCCCCCGGCAAGTAAAGGTGACTGGGCATTCTTGCTTCACATGATTCACAGCCTAAAAAGCAACGGCAGAATGGCGGCGGTTGTGCCACATGGAGTTCTATTTAGAGGTTCATCTGAGGGGCGTTTACGGCAGACGGTGATAGAAAAGAACTTGTTGGATGCGGTGATTGGGCTGCCTGCGAACTTATTCTTTGGGACAAGCATCCCAGCCTGTATTCTTGTTTTCAAGAAAAACCGCACTACTAACGATGTGCTTTTTATTGATGCTTCAGGTAAAGATAGCGAGGGTAATTTCCGTTACATTAAGGATAAGAACCAAAATAAACTTGGTTTTGAGCATATCAAAGATATTCTTGATGCTTACACTGCGCGACAAGACGCTGAGAAATTTGCACATGTAGCAAGCTATGATGAGATTAAAGGCAACGACTATAATCTCAACATTCCACGCTATGTTGATATATTCGAAGAAGAGGAACTGATTGATATCGAAGAAGTGCAAGGGAACATTGAACGAATTAAAGCCGAGTTGGTAGAGGTAGAGGCTCAGATGGATGTTTATTTAAAGGAACTTGGTCTATAAGCACATGGAAAATGGATTACAGATAACTGATATCGATATCCAGAAACAATTGCATCGTCTTGTCCTCTGGGAGGTCGTGTTTGACGGCGTTCGATGTTACCGAGATACGGTAGAACGGACACATGGGATCAGATTCGAGATACGCACTAAAGAACAAGGCCACAATGTGCCACACTGCCATGCCTGTTATGGCGAACAGAACATATCGATATCGTTGCTGGATTTCTCAATACTGGCAGGAAATATTCCTAGTCAAAAGTCCCGGTTTGCAGTGATGTGGGCGAAAGAGAATATAGAAGTTTTAAAAGCCCATTGGAACGGTCATCACGTTATGGAAGTATAGGGGTAGTTATGAGATCAGAAATTAAAGAACAAATTGAACAGATTCGTTGTAGTGAAGTGCCAAATGGATATATAAGAATACACGGATCGATAATTCCTGATGATTGGGGCGTAGAGTCAATCGGCAGATTAATGACGCCTGTAAAAAAGAAAGCAGGTGAAGGTCAATATCAAGTTTTGAGCATTACTGCTGGCAAAGGTTTTGTTTCTCAAGCTGAAAAGTTCGGAAAAGATATATCCGGAAAACAATATGCGCAATATACAGTAATCAAAAATGGAGATTTCTCCTACAACAAAGGAAATTCAAAAACTTATGCACAGGGATGTATATATTTGCTAGAAGATTGGGAAGAGGCCGCTGTTCCTAATGTGTTTAATAGCTTTCGTCCGAAAAGTAAAAAAATCATACCCGAATATTATAAACATCTTTTCATTAATGGTTATTTGAATAAACAGCTTTATCGGTATATAAATTCAGGTGTACGGAATGATGGGTTGCTGAATTTATATGATGAGGACTTTTATAGTTGTTTGCTTCCAGTACCACCTTCCATTGAACAAAGCAAAATTGCTGAAATCCTCACGCATTGCGACAAGGTGATCAGCTTAAAGCAACAGCTTATCGAGGAAAAGAAGAAACAGAAAAAGTGGCTCAGCGAAAAAATAATGTGGGATTTGGACTCGCATTATCCTATGCGTACCATTAAAAGCATCGCAACATATGTTGACTATCGAGGAAAAACTCCACCCAAGTCAGAGTCGGGGGTCTTTCTTGTAACAGCCAAGAATATAAGAGATGGATATATTGATTATGAATCATCAAAAGAATACATAGCTTCTTCAATATATGAGAAAGTGATGAAAAGAGGCAAGCCAAAAATAGGCGACGTCGTTATAACAACTGAAGCGCCTTGTGGGAAAGTTGCTCAAATTGATAACGAAAATATAGCATTGGCTCAGCGAGTAATATTGTATCGTACAAAATGCGGCACTAATAACGACTATTTGGCATGTTACTTGAGATCGGCAAAATTTCAACAACAGCTTAAGATACTTAGCACCGGGTTGACGGCGCAAGGGATAAAAGGGGTAACACTTCATAATATGAAGATTCCGATCCCACCAGAAAGTAAGCAGAAAAGAATAGCCGATATTCTCGCTGCCGCTGACCGCGAAATAGATTTACTGGAACGAGAATTTTGCCAGTGGCAGAATAAGAAAAAATCTTTGATGCAGCTATTACTTACAGGGATTGTTCGAGTTAAAAACTAACCCTTTGAAAATTACAGCTATTATTTAAGTAGAAGGAGGTGACGATACATATGGGCGCGAAGAAAAAGAGCCATTAACCTGCGCCAACAGGTTAACAGCTCCAGCTGTGAATTATTACTGTTTTGAATCGTAACACATGAAGAAAACAATTTCAATTATGGAGGTCAAAAATGTATCAATATTATTATGTCAACGACGATCAAACAAAGAATCCAAACTGGAATCACGAAGTCCATACCGAAGAGCATGCTAAAGAGCTTAAGATACAACACAAATCTTATCTTGGGTACTTTAGTGGGTGTGCCGAGGCTGTTAAGAAGGCAAAAGAAAAATACAACGATGCAGATGGCTGCGCTACATGCTGCCCATTGTGCCATAAGGGGTGATCATAATGCCAAGAGATGAACATCATATTGTTTCCAATTCGAATGGGGGCTGGGATGTCAAACGTAGTGGCGGAGAGCGTGCAAGCGCTCATGCCGATACAAAAGCGGAAGCCGTAAATATCGGCAGGGGCATAAGCCAGAATCAAAGGACGGAGTTAATTATTCATGGTAGTGACGGAAGGATTCAACGTTCTGATAGCCATGGAAATGACCCATGTCCACCAAGGGACAAGCAATAAGAAAATTGGCTATGGAGGGCAGGTTCTGCCCTCCTACCAACAAAATTGATCTTAGGTGTAAAAATGGAGAAAAGGGTATTTGAATACTTACAAAAACATCCTAAATCGAGCCATCATCAGGTCGCAAAGGATCTCGCTATTAAGGAGATTCAAGCTTTAGATTTATTAGAAGGTTTAGTATCAAAGGGGATGGCTCATTCAAACGGAGTATCTCTTGGAAAAGGTATTGAGTCGGATAGTAGTGTATATTATTCTGCACGAGGTAATTATTCAAATGCATTTAAAGATATATCAACGCCATATGGTCTTGTAGATTATCTTTCCGATTCGGCAAGCAGATTAGAAAACAGCGATTTTATTTATCATTATACGACATTGCCAGTTGTAATAAAAATGCTCCGCAACAGAATATGGCACCTCGGAAACGCCAAATACATGAATGATCAATTGGAATTTAAGAACGGGGATATTCTGAAATGGAAGAACATTTTTTTCAGTAGTTTCATGACAGAGGACAAAGAGAGTATTGGCATGTGGAGCATGTATGCCCAGCCGTG
>CAZNVX010000211.1:1985-5920 GCA_964576225.1 uncultured Christensenellaceae bacterium | reverse complement strand
CTTTATGTTTTCTTCCCTTTCCATCATCCTCCAGCCTCACTTGTCATCTATTTCGTATTTCGATATCGTTTTTCGTTATTATTATACTCTGACATCAGACCAATATCAAGACCCAATTGAAAGTTTCCGAAAAATAATCAACTGCGCATCACCGTTCCTCTTTGTGAGATATATACAAAGCGTCTGGTTATTGTTTACGAATAATTTCTTTTTTTATTGACCATGCTCATGCTATAATACACATTGGATGACCAAAGATGAAAGGAGATTGAGGATGACAAAAAAACGCTTTGCCGCCATACTGGTGGCTGTGCTTTGTCTGACAATGTTCGCCACATCCGCATTGGCGGTGGAGCCTGGAGATGAACGCGTTACGCTCGGGGCCGATCTTAACGAAAAGCAAATCAACCAAATTTACATAGACTTCGGGCTTGAGCGCGGAAGCGTCAAGGAAATCACCGTGACCAATGACGAGGAGCGTGCGTATCTGGCCGGGCTGGTGCCGGACAGAAAGATCGGAAAAGTCGCGCTGTCCTGCATCTACATCAAAACACTTGAGGAAGGGTCGGGCATCACGGTATCCACCCACAATATCAACTGGTGCACACCCGGCATGTACATGAACGCGCTGGTCACAGCCGGCGTGTCGGATGCCCGCGTGATGGTGTCGGCGCCTTTTGAAGTGTCGGGAACCGCGGCGCTGACAGGCGTCTATAAGGCGTATGAGGACATGACCGGAACCGAGCTCGACGAAACCGCGAAAGAGGCTGCCGCCGTAGAGCTGGTCATCACCGGTGAACTGGCCGAAACCATCGGCAGCGACGACGCCACCGAGCTGATCAACGAGCTCAAGAAAATACTCGATCAAACAAGGCATATGAGCGACGATGAGCTCAGGGCCGAGATCATCAGCATTGCCGAGCGCGAGAACATCGAGCTGACGGAAGAGAACATTGAGCAGCTCATCAGCCTGTGCCGGACGCTTGAACAGGTCGATATCTCAGATTGGGGCGAAAAGCTGTCTCAGTTAAGCGAAACGATGAAGAATGTGCAGAAAACCACCGAGGGCGTATCCAATTTCTTCGAATCTGTCGGGAAGTTCTTTGACGATCTGTTTGCCGGAATCGGCGGGTTCTTCTCTAATCTGTTTGGCTGATGCCAACTATAATGCTGAGTTCAAAAACCGCTTGACGGGCTTTGCCGTCAAGCGGTTTTATTTTCGGGTTTTTATGATGAGCGTTATGCTGTATAATGACGCAAGGGGTGATTGACGCAATGAGCCATGACAAACCGCTGCGATGGGAAACCTATGTGCCGCTATTCAAGAACCGTTTTGTGCTGACAGGTCTGGCTCTGGCCGTCGGGCTCCCTTTCGGCCTCTTGATCGGCCTTCTCCTGCTCGTATCAAACGGCGATATAGCTGGCATAAAATACGCGCTGCTGATGATTGGGCTGTTGTTCGCGCTGACCTTTCTTTTTTTGATGCTCGTTTATGGCGGCAAATATGCCCCCGGTTTTATTGTGGACGCGCGCGGCATCACCAACTACACACAGGCGCACCAGCAGAAAAAGAACCGTGTCGTCAATGCGCTTTTGGTGGCATGCGGCATGTTCTCCGGCAACCCCACCGCCGCAGGCATCGGCCTTTCGGCAGGCGCCAGAACGGTGATGACGCTCAAGTGGCCGCAGATCAGAAAGGTAACCTTTTACCCGTCCCGCCATGCCATTCTTGTCCGCGGCGGTTTCGCACAGAAAATGGCGGTGTTCTGCACCCGCGAGAATTACGCGCAGGCAGAAGCCACTATACGCAGACGCCTTGGCCTGTAGGGGCTTCTCGCAGGCCGGGCACGCCGCATCACGCCTTTTTGTGCGCGGAATCATATTGCCCTGTCGCAGAACGTTACCGCCTGTATGTCGCACAGACGACAGATGGTGATACCGCCCAGACGGCTCCGGCTTTGCCCCGTTCCCCGGGTCACAAGCTTGCAGGCGTCGTCCGATATTCCCACAAGTATCCCCATCAGGCATGCGCACGATGTATAAATCACCACAAAACGGTCTATGTTTTCCTTCAGCTCGCACAAGATGCTTTCCAATATCGTCACTTCCCTCCCGCATACTGCCTAAACCATCTTATTGCTGCGCCCCTTTATATGTGCCGGCGGTCCGCTTTGTCCGCCCAAACTGCGCGCCCGATACTGTTTGTGATTTGAAAGCCAGCCTGTTTGTAGCTGGATATGCAGCATCTTGTTACAAATGGGTGCGTATAAACTGTGACGGGATTTCTATAGTACTTTACGTAGTAATCGGTGACTTGGCATATCAATTCGTTTTTTGTAATTACAGGCTTTGGACTTATACTGGCATATTGGGGCACACGTATACTGCTCTAATTATAACGTTTTTAGTTTCCCCCCCCGCAATTATTTTGTGTACCTTACGCATTTTCCTTCTGGTTTCTTAAAACAACTTTTGTATATCTCGATTTGGGCGGCTGTACATACCTTAATAGAACTTGTTGCATGTATATTGAACGGCTCGCGCTATGAGAATAGCTGGTGCATATTTTGGTTATTCGCGTTATTCTTTATTGCTTTTATTATAATTCGATTTCATCACAAGAAGCCTCTTTTGCTATGGCCAATATCACTTGGGTGCGGAACAGCATGTGCTTTAATTTTTGGTCTTCCTCCACTTGTATAGTGCAATTTGAAGACCCATATTTTGTCTATATCTTGCTTTATAATACTATATATTTCCATACTTTTGAGAACGTTTTTCGTAAATAATAAAAGTGTTAAGGAGGGGTATTTTATGAAGAAAGCATTGGCTATTATTTCTGTAATTATGCTTTTGTTGGTTGTGCTATGTTACCCAAGTGTCGTAATAGAAATCTATAGATCGAAGATAAAGAATGCATTGAGATTAATATATAAGAAAAATAATTAACACTTAAGTTCATTTAAAATGCATACAACAGTTTGTTGAACATCTTTTTCAACGGTGGAATAATCCATGGTTTTTTTGCAAATAGTACTACTAACAAATAACGGAGATAATTATTATGGCGACGATTACTGAAACAAAAATTACTTCTGCAGAAATCGGTGTTCTATGGATGAGTTATCAGATAAATACTTTACTTCAACAAATGATGGGGTTTTTTGCGCAGAAATCTATGGATCAGGATGCAAAAGATATAATCACCAACTATGTTACGAATAATGAGACATATATAAATGATATTAAGAACATCTTTGAGAGTGAAAGGGCAGTTGTCCCACTGGGCTTTACAAGCAAAGATGTTTTTAATGATGCTCCGAGCCTTTTTGATGATGTGTTTCACATCATGTTTCTTCGGGAAATATCAAAAATAACGCTTGGATTCAATTCCGTTCATATATCCATGTCTTACAGGCAGGATGTCAGGGATTATTTTTCAAAGGCATGGCATTTTTCTCTTGAAGTCTATAATACCTGTACAAACTATCTCACAGCGCAAGGTGTGTTAGCCCGCCCGCCTTATGTAACCATGCCAAAAGAGATTGAGTTCATTGAGGAAACAAGATATATGAGCGGTATTCAGATGTTCAGGAATAAGAGAGCTTTAAACACCCTGGAAATATCATATCTTTATGCAATTATTGAAACGAATATACTGGGAATGCAGCTCACAACCGGATTTGGGCAGGTGGCGAAAGAGCGGGAGGTTAGGGAGTACTTTTTAAAAGGAAAAGAATTAGCAAAAAAGATAGTAAGCGATATCAGTTCGTTAATTCTAGACAGTGATATTCAGCCCCCGGCCACATGGGCCGGCAAAGCAACGGACTCAACAGTACCACCGTTCTCAGACAAAATGATGATGTATCTTACAAATATTCTCACTAGCGCGGCGATGGCTGGAAATGCAATGGGTATGGCTTTTAGCATGCGTG
>CAZNVX010000211.1:0-1975 GCA_964576225.1 uncultured Christensenellaceae bacterium | reverse complement strand
CGGTCATTATGCTGGATACTTCTCAATACGCAAAAGCTGGTGGCAGATTAATGATCGCACACAAGTGGCTCGAAGAACCACCGCAGATGGAAGACCGTAATGAACTTATACGCGGCAAATAAATTTTTAGAAAAGGAAACACTTGCACTTTACCTTAGAGTGAAAGTGTTTCTTTTTATTTAGCACTATTCTTTCAGTTTTTTATTTCGCAGGAATAGAAATATTAAGGCTCCACCTATTGCAGCAGCTGAGGATAATCTTATAGATATGATGACCTCCATATTGATTTCAAAGGCTGCTTTATGAAAAATTGGGTTTAGATTTACACAGAATTCTTTAGGTTTTCTATTGGGATCGTAAAACCTTGATATCAGTGCGTTTGTTATGGCAAGCAGTACACCGTGAGTCAGGGCTGTCGCCATTGCATCGTTTAAACCGAGGTCTGCCTGCAAATTTAGGCTTTCAACAATAACAATTTTTTTGCTGAAGATGCATTTTATTTTTTCGATAACTTTATGCTCCATCAAATCGAAACTCTTTTTATATTTATGAAATATATCTTTTATTTTATCTTCGATTCCCTTAAGGGTATAGGCAGTTATAAGATTACCTTTTTTATAATAATTAATTCTATAATTCTCATCTTTTATTAACTTAAATTTGTATAAAAAAATTGGGTAACTAAAAAACAGAATCCGTATTTCAAGACTTTTTTCATCAGAATTAAATTGTAATTTAAGTCCCACCCTCAATTTAATGATTTTGAAGAAAAAAGCAAAAGTAACTATCAACAAGATAATTATTATAATTAGCATAATCCCACCTTCTGGTATTTTCAGCATATGGGATAATGCTTATACAGGGAACGCGACAACCATGGAACAAGCCATAAAAATCGTCACGGTGAGCAGCAGAAAAGAGATGCAAGCTTTCGTCCGTCTTCCTCACGCTATCCGCGAAGAAACCAGCTGCTATGTGCCGCCCATCTGGATGGATGAGAAAAAAGCATACGGCTCCTCCAGCCCGATACTGAAGAATTCAGGCTTTGAGCTGTTCCTCGCGGTTGATGTCTGCTGCCCTTTGGCCGGCTGCGCCTGCTGACCAGGGTCAAGCGGCGGCGGGACTACCGTTTTTTCCTGGCCGTTCACCCTGACTGGCAGGGAAAGGCGCTTGACGCGCTGATGTACATCCATCTCTACGGCAAACTGGCCGCCAAGAAGATTCGCATGGAAGCCAACTATATACTTGAAGATAACTTGAGCATCAAAAATGCGCTGGAAAAGCTGGGGATGCGGCACATAAAAAATTACAGAATCTACGAAAAATCTCTCGACATGTAAGCTCAGCCCCGTTACAAGCCGGCTGCCTGCCCGGTGCGCTCCAAAACGCCGGGATCGGCGTTATACAGCTTGCAGTACAGCAGCTCGGAAAGCTGCGTCACACTCACGTTGGTCAGTGTGGAGAGTTCGCTGAACGGCACCGTCACCGCATACATTTCCTCCACCTTGGCCATCAGCCCGATGATCGTCAGGCTGTCGCCGCCGAGGTCATCGATGAAATGATCGGCGTCGCCGATACCGGAGGCGTTCATCAGCAGCACTTTTGCAAACATGTCGCGCACATCGTCTTTAAGCATCAAATACCGCGGGTCGTTTTCAATGGTTTGAGACTCTTCACGGTACCCGCGGCCGGTCAGGTGCTTTTTTGACAGATCCAGCACGCTGTATGTTATCTGTCCGCTCTCAATCAGCCTTTTGAGCTTCTGGCGCTGTACCTTGATGCCGCTCACAAGCGGCAGGCTTTGTTCAACAACCAACACCAGCCTGATTTTCTTGACAAAGGGAAGTGTCCTGTTGGCGGCCGTAATCTGCGCCGCCGCCGCTTCAAGGGCCGCTGCGCTAGCGTCCTCGTTCATCTCAAGCACCAGCGCAATATCTTCATAAGAATGGCCCGCATCCAGGCTCAGCACACAAAA
>CAZNVX010000210.1:0-5926 GCA_964576225.1 uncultured Christensenellaceae bacterium | reverse complement strand
GCCATGCGTGGCGCACAGCTTTTTAAGGGGCAAAAATAGCCCCGTAATCAGAATTGACTACGAGGCTTGATTGCCGTATTTCCTATTCATTTTTTTGCGTAGAGTTTGCCTACAATAGCATTATACAGGGGGTTGACATCTCATGTCAGTGTCAACTTTGTCTCAATTTTGTCTCAAAAAAGTCTCACCGATTGACTTTATTTCCCTCAATACATTGGGGAGCATATATCCCCACATCGACACGCCAAACGTCGTGATTGCGTCTTTCCTGCGCCTGTAATAAGTACTTCGGGATAAGTTCAGAGAATCCATTATTTCAGATTCTGTATAAGGGTATTTGACAAAGTAACTCTTATTCAGGATGTCATAATACAATTCACCGTGAAAAGGATATTCCCTGACATGCAGCATATTCCTTTCAACAATGTCGATGATGATCTTGTTTTGTGCCACACACCGCAGCTTGTTTTCGAGTTGTTTGACACTGTTGCCGTCATACATGGTGACAAGACATTCAAGCGCCGCAATATCGCTGCTCTGATAAGTTTCGCTATACGAGCAAAGAAGCTCGTCCACGGCATCTCTTGTGTTCCACACGGCTGATGCATATATCCTAAGCAGCAGTTTTGCGTTATGATAAACAGCCTTATATTTGCTGATGTCGAGTTGATGAAATATCCCGCTGCTTGGTTCCATTGTTCACCTCCGTTGCCTGAGTCGTATGGTTTGACTTTTTAACTGCCAAGTGATATATTTACTTGTGCATATTTAAACAAATAACTTGCACCGTGCATGGTAAATTATATTATATGCACAGGCGGGTTGTCAAGAATAAATAGAACAATTGTTCGTATTTTTTCGGTGAGCTGCATAGGGGGATGTACAATGAAATTTAGTGAGAAAGTGAAGGTTTTGCGTAAACGAAAAGGGTTATCGCAAGAAGCGTTTGGAGGGCTTATAGGGGTTAAAATCCGGTCGGTCGCCTATTATGAAAGCGACGGGCGTTATCCTGAAGATGCGGTTTTAGAGAAAATGGCTGAGGTATTTAATGTTACGGTTGATTTTCTGAAAGACGATACTCAGTCTGTAGAACATACAAAGGAAGAATGTTTTATCATGGAGGCCAAAAGCAAATATGGCTCTAAGGGAGCTGCCGAAGCGAAAAAGACTATTGAGAAGGTCAAGGGGCTTATGGCTGGCGGCGACTTGGATGATACCTCCAAGGATGCGTTCTTTGAAGTCATGCAGGAAATCTATTTTGATTCCAAGGATCGGGCAAAGAAATATGGCAAGGATGCCTAACCACGCTTTAAAAAATCAGACTCTGCTAATTCGGGGGTGTGGACATCATACCCCCTTTTGCTGATGCTATATGCCTTGAATCTGACAATCGCCTCCGGCACATGCAGTATACGCGCGATCTGTTCCAATGTGTGATGTTCCCATCTCGCCAAGAGGATGATATCCTCGTCGGGTATCATCAGGTCGGCGGTAAACAGGTTGGCTTCTCGCTCGATTTTACCGCTTATATCAAAAAATCCGTGGTCACGGAGCGAGTCGTACTGCGCGAAATGGCGGTGAAGGCAGTCGTGGCCAAGTTCGTGGCTGCAAATAAGGCGCTGGAAGTCCTCGTCGAGCTGGTTATTAATCACGATGTATCTGGTTTTGTTCTCCACCGTATAGAAGCCTTTGAGCCGTGACAAATCTCGCTGTATGACAACAATACCCAAAGAATCGGCTAACTCATATGGGTTGCGCGTCTTGAATTTCTTCGTCAGTTTTTCCACTTCGCCATAAATTCTATCAACCACAGCAAAATACCTCATGATAGATTATACCATTTGCCTGTCCGTTTTTTGGGACTTTAGTATGCGCGGCCACCGCGATGCGGAAAACAACGCGAAAACAAATGACCCGCAGGACGACCTGTTACTAATCTTTATAAAAAGCAATAGCGATCAGCCGAGGCCGATCGCTATATCAATCTCCTTGTAGAGTTTCTATTTCACGTGAGGCCTGCCACAAACTACGATACTGCTTTCTCCAAACACAGGACGATACACAACCATACCTCGCACACTGGAAGCGTCGATCACATAGCCGTCACCGGCATAGATACCAACATGGGAGATGTTCATAAATCGCCCGTTGGTTTTAAATGACCAAAATATCAAATCGCCGGGCTGTAAGTTTGAATATGATATGCACAAACCGCTATTCACGCAGTATCTGGCCTGCTCCGCCGCTGTTGCAGCCGTAAAATGTGAAACGCCTGCCTGCTGATAACACCATCTGGCAAAGTATGAACAGTCCACGTAATTACCCTGTCCACGCTTGGCCTTTGAGTATGGATGTCCCAAGCGCGAAACGGCGTATTGCACAATATCGCTGCCCAATTCTCCTTCCGGAAGGTCGCCTAACAGGTTCCTGATCTGCTCCGGTGTGAGGCCGATATATGAATCCATGCCGCATATTTCCATGAACATGGGCAGATAATCCGGTTTCATCAATTCCTCA
Organism: uncultured Christensenellaceae bacterium; assembly: GCA_964576225.1. GTDB lineage: Bacteria > Bacillota > Clostridia > Christensenellales > SZUA-584 > SZUA-584. Next base: position 3,409 of record CAZNVX010000210.1, on the reverse strand, counting down.
AGCACTTCCTTTTGCTCATTCGAAAGGTTATAGACTTGCGCGCCTTGCTCATACGTTTTGCAATCAATGGATATGACCAGCTTTTTTATGATTTTCGGTGTCGGTTCAGGTGTCGGTTCAGGTGTTGGGTTTGCTGATGGCGTAGAACTAGGAGCCGGATCAGGCTCAACCGTTTCTTTGATAATCTTATGCGAAATGATATTCATGTTCCAAAAGACATCTTTTAAGACGCTGCTCTGCCTGTCTTCCATGTATACCAGGGGAACGAATTCTTCATTGCTGGTTGTAACGGTTGACTTCACGCTGAAAACGCCGATCACATCTATCCAGTTTCCCACAGTATAGTCGCTGCTTGCTGATTCGCCTTCGACGATTACCTCGTCCACGTCACCGGCATTCGCAATGATACCCGCAATTTTGCTGGAATATTCGCCGTTAATCTGTTGAACAACTTCTGATATAGTCGGCGTTGTACCGTCAGTATCGTTTGAAAAGATAGCCAGCGGCGAGGATACAATTGCGGCAATGACGGCAATGATAATGATGATGACCACCACAATCCAGCCTCCTGCCGCAATCACCGCAATAAGCCCCTTTACGACAGCGACGGCTGCCTTGACTGCTATCATGATGGCTTTAACGGTAAGTTTCGCTGCCTTCGCCGCTGCTATAGCTACTTTTTTGGCAATAATAAGGGCTTTCTTCGCTGCTTGAGCTGTTCGTTTCGCCGTTTTAGCGGCTGTTTTCACACCCTTGCGTGTCGCCTTCACCGCTCTTTTAGTATTTTTGACACCTCTCTGGGCGGCTCTTGCTGTATGGTTCGCTTTTTTGCTTGTATGAATGGCATTTCTCAGAGTCTTTTTTCTGCTCTGTGTCTGTCTGATTTTCGAAGCGCGAGAAGCGGGCTGTTTCGTCTTTTGTGCTGAATTTCTGGATTCATGCTGCGCCTGTGATTTGTACTGCTGATTTTCTCTATCGTTCTTAAATGCATCGTCTGCCTTATCCCGCTGCTTGACTTGTTGATGCTCCCGTATTTTCTCATAACTCTTTTTGGCAACTTTTTTTGCGGCTCCCGCAGTTTTGCCACTAACCTCACGGGTAATGCGTCCGCCCGCATCGGTGGTTTTTTCTGTGGCATATTGTTCGGGGCTAGCATTTTGCTGCTTGTCCTCTGGTGGTTGCAGCATTTTTACTGCTTGGCTCGTTTTTCTGAAATTGTTCAATGACTTATTCAGGCTAATATTCCCCTTCATGGTGCGAACGCTTCGTTGCAATACTTTGGGCAATGGGGCTTCGGGTTTTGTTCTTGGTTCCTTCATATGTGGCTCCTTTCATATTTTTTGCAATAATAAAAAACCGTTCATTGGATTTATCAATCTCATGAGCGGTTATAATGCTCATCACGGTGTTAGCGGAGGTATTTTTGTCAATCCAAACCATCTGACTGATGTGAATGTTGGTTAGAGAATTGTTCAAATGGGATCAATAAGCCAATTGTCATTGTTGACTATTTAATAGTATAATTATAACAATAAAAATTTATTTTAGGGAAGGATAGATATTATGAGTAATAAAAAGCGGTTTCAAGAGTTAAAAGATCTTTGTTCTGAAAAGGAAAAGAAAGCAAGGGACCTTTATAAAAGTATCGCAACAAAAATATTGGAACGAGATTTACAGTTATTATTAAGTTCCGATAAATCAAGCTCAGACAGTTTGGTTAGATATAAAATTGTTAATGGGATGCTCGAAATTTTAGACGAGAGAGGCGATTCCTTCCTTTGGGGCTTTGAAGTTGACACTGAAAACAAAATAAGATTAGGTGATATTTTCATGTTTAATGGTCGCCCTGAGTCTGTCACTTATGTTGAAGATACAGACGATGAAATCGTACTACCGATGATAGAAAATGTACTCAAAGAATATAATGATTCAATAAAATATTTAGAGGAAAATCCCGATATCAATTCATACCAATATAAATACTATAGTGCTCATGAAGAGACATATTGTCAGAACATTTTTGAAGTACACGATATTGTGATCCGAAGACCACTAAAGTAATCTTTAAATGTACCGTTGTTAACAAGCGCATAAGCTTATCTTTTAATACCTAATCTCATGAATACCAGAAGGACTGCAAACAGAGTTTTCAAGCAGTCCTTATTTTTTGCCCAAAATACCTATCAAAGCGAAAGGACACAATTCAAGATGTCAGAAGCAGAACTCAAGCTAATCATGATGAATGATGTGAAGGAACAGGCCGTGGAGTGGCTGTGGTATCCGTATATCCCTTTTGGAAAGATCACAGTCGTTCAGGGTGATCCGGGCGATGGGAAGACCACGTTTGTGCTTGCTCTGACTGCCCTCATCACCAACGGCAGAAGAATGCCGGAAAGCAATACTGAAACAGAGCTTTCCACGGTCATCTACCAGACCGCCGAAGACGGCCTAGCGGATACAATCAAGCCGCGATTAACAGCGCTTGGAGCTGCCTGTTCCCGGGTGGTGGTCATTGATGAGAGCGAGAAGGATTTAACGCTCATCGATGAACGCATTGAACTCGCCATAAAGGAAACCAGAGCCAAGCTCTTTATCATCGATCCCCTGCAGGCGTATCTTGGTGTGAATGTGGATATGCACAGAGCCAATGAGATACGACCTGTATTTAAGAGCCTTGCAGGTGTCGCAGAGCGAACAGGCTGCGGCATTGTGATACTTGGTCACATGAACAAAATGAGTGGCGCTGTGAAGGGCCTGTATCGTGGTTTAGGCTCCATCGATATCGCTGCAGCTGCACGAAGTATCCTTCTTATCGGCAGAGTAAAGGACAGCTCGACCATGCGCGTTATGGCACATCTGAAAAGTAGTCTCGCTCAGGAAGGACAATCAATCGCGTTCGATATTGGCGGCGATTCAGGCCGCTTTTCATGGATAGGCCCGAACAATATCTCCGCTGAAGAATTGCTCAATGGCGGTGGCCAGGGTCGAGTCGCTCAGACTACCAAGAAAGACAAAGCCATGGATATGCTTCAAGAGCTTCTATCGGATGGAGCTATGCCCTGCCAAGATATCTATGAGTATTTCGATGACGCTGACATTGGCAGACGAACAGTCGATAATGCCAAGAAAGATAAAGGCGTCGTCTCCTTCAAAAAGGGCGCGATATGGTACTGGAAGCTGCCATGAAGGAACAACGCAACATTTTATAGTGTGTAAGGATGACTCGGCCAACCTTGCATAAATAAGAGTGTTGCGTTGTTGACTTCGCGCCCAAAAAGCCGCCGGCAGGCCACACCACTAAGCGTGCTTAGTGTAGTGTGTTACACCGCGGTTCTAAAACAGAATTTCTTTTTTGCGGATGGCCGTATCACAACAGCGTGGCGGCTTTTTGTTTTGCACCCTTGAACAG
>CAZNVX010000209.1:0-5937 GCA_964576225.1 uncultured Christensenellaceae bacterium | reverse complement strand
AGCTTTGACGAAACGCTTTGCCGAAAGGCAGGGCGTTTCTTTAAAACACGAAGACAGATAATGCATCGAGAAGAATCGCAAGGAAAAAACCTTCGAATTTGAGTGGATAAATGGTAGAAAACCATGTATAATAAAAAAAAGTCAAAGGAGTGATGCCATTATGATCCATGTTATTTACGGTAAAAAAGGCAGCGGAAAATCGAAAAGGCTTCTTGACATGGCCAACGCAGAGATTGAGACAGCCAAGGGCAATATCGTCTATCTCGATGACAACAACAGATGCATGTACGACTTAAAGCATCAGATCCGTTTTATCAACACATCGGATTACAATATCAACAACACCGACAAGTTATATGGCTTTGTGTGCGGCATATTATCCAGGGATTTTGATATTTCATCAGTTTATATAGACGGCCTCAAAAAAATGTTCAAGAAAAACGAGGACGATATCAAAACTTTGCTCAAAAAGCTCGACACGGTATTCCATGACATCAATGCGTATCTGGTTATCAGCGGCAGCGATGAAATACCGGAATACCTTGAGAAGCTCGTCATATAGTATTTGAAATTACCGCAAACGGCAGCCTGCGCAAGAATGGTCGTTGTTCCGCCAGCCATGCATCCCCGGCAGGCCGGCAGATGCGACGTGCGCAGGTTTGTTGTTGAATCGGAGGTTTAACAGGATGATATTGGTGAGTACCAGAGACAGCCGGAGGGGTGTGCCGGCATCGCAGGCGGTTCTTAAGGGCATCGCGCCGGACGGCGGCCTGTATGTGCCGCTGACCTTCCCACAAATACCGATGCCCGAAGCCTTGCGACGGCTTGACTATCCGGCTTTATGCGCACGCGTGTTGGGGCAGTTCTTTGACGACCTGCCGATGCTAGACGCGCTCGCCGAGCAAGCCTACCGCCCGTTTGACGATGAGCGAAAAGCGCCCGTCGTGAAAACGGCACCGGGAGAATACATGCTTGAGCTGTGGCACGGGCCGACGCTGGCTTTTAAGGATATGGCATTAAGCGTGCTGCCGCGTTTGCTTTCCGCATCAATGGACGTTCACGGCGGGAAGGACATATTAATATTGGTGGCCACATCGGGTGACACAGGCAAGGCCGCCTTGGAGGGCTTTTGCGACGTGCCGCGCACACGCATCGTCGTGTTTTATCCGGATGAGGGCGTTTCCGACATGCAAAAGCTGCAGATGGTCACGCAGGAGGGAAACAACACGCATGTTGTGGCCGTGAAAGGCAATTTCGACGACGCGCAAAACGGTGTTAAAGAGATGTTTGCCGACACAAGCTTTGCGGCGGCGGCAGACGCAAAGGGATACAGGCTCTCATCTGCGAATTCCATAAATTTCGGGCGGTTGGCCCCGCAGATAGCGTATTATTTCGGTGCATATGCGCAGCTTGTCTCCGGCGGCGAACTCACGCCGGGAGAGCCGGTCAACTTTGTTGTGCCGACCGGCAACTTTGGCAACATACTCGCCGCTTATTACGCTAAGCGGATGGGATTGCCGATAAACCGGATGATCTGTGCCTCCAATAAGAACAATGTGCTGACGGATTTTTTCCGTGAAGGGACGTATTCGCTCGGCAGGCCGTTTTATAAAACGATGTCGCCCTCCATGGATATACTGATTTCCAGCAATCTTGAGCGGCTGCTGTTTGAGCTTGCGGGGCGCGATACGCAGGCTGTTACGGCTATGATGAAGCAGCTCAAGGAAACGGGCTCATATGACATCGGCGATACGGCGCGGCGGGCGCTGGAGGCTGATTTTTATGCGGACTGGTGTGACGAAGCTGAGACAATGGCGTGCATCAGGGACACATTCGAGAAAAAAGGCTATCTGCTGGATCCGCACACCGCAGTGGCTGCGGCCGTCTTCAATAAGTATAAACGCTTGGGTGATAAAACAAAGACGGTCATCGTATCGACCGCGTCGCCATATAAGTTTCCGCAGGATGTGCTCGCCTCGCTGGGAGAGGTGACGGCAGGTCTCTCCGCGTTTGAGGTCTCGCGGCGCTTAAGCGCCTTAACCGGCACACAAATCCCGCCGCAGATTGAGGAACTTGAGTCCAAGACAATCTGGCATCATGCCGTGGTCGAAAGAGACGACATGCGCAGCGCGGTGCTTGAGGTTTTATAATTTATGGAGGCTGCGGTTTTTGAGGTGGCGTTCACCGTGACCGGCGCGCAAAGCCTGAAAGACAAACGAATGGTGGTCAGGAGCATCCGGGATAGATGCCGCAGCCGTTTTAACGTGTCAGTAATTGAGTGCGGCGCAAATGATAAGTGGCAGCTTGCCCGCCTGGGTTTTGCACTGGCCGCCCTCAGCGCTTCAGCAGCCGAGCAGACGGCGCAGTCCATCATCGATTTTCTGTACGATGACGACAGAATCCGGATCATAGGAATCGAAAGAGACTAGGAGGAGACAATGCAGGACAGACAGACGATATTCTCAGGTGTGCAACCCTCGGGGATGCTGACAATCGGCAATTATTTGGGCGCCATCAAAAACTGGGTGAAGCTGCAGGATGAATACAACTGTTACTATTGCGTTGTGGACATGCACGCGCTTACCGTGCGCCAACAAGCGGCAGAATTCAAAAAGCGATGCCTCGATACGCTGTCGCTGCTGCTGGCTGCGGGGCTTGACCCGGAAAAGAACATCATGTTTTTTCAATCGCATGTGTCCAGCCACGCTGAATTGAGGTGGGTTCTGAGCTGTTACACATATATTGGTGAGCTGTCGCGCATGACGCAGTTCAAAGAGAAGAGCGAGCGCCATGCAGACAACATTAACGCTGGCTTGTACACATACCCGGTGCTGATGGCGGCGGATATTCTTCTTTACGCGGCGGATTTGGTGCCGGTGGGCGCCGACCAGAAGCAGCACCTTGAAATCACGCGCGATATTGCGCAGCGGTTCAACAATATTTACGGAAACGTGTTCACAGTACCCGAGCCATATATCCCCAAGGCGGGCGCACGCATCATGAGCCTGGCGGAGCCCACAGCCAAAATGTCCAAGTCGGACACCAATCCGAACGCATTTATCTCGCTGCTCGACCCGCCTGACGCGATTCAGCGCAAGCTCAAACGGGCGGTGACTGATTCGGAAGGGCTGATACGGTTTTCGGAGGATAAGCCGGGTGTTTCCAACCTCATGTCCATCTACAGCGCGGTGACCGGCCGCTCCTTTGAGGAGATTGAGGCTGAGTTTGAAGGACAAGGATACGGCGTGCTCAAGACCCGTGTCGCCGATGCTGTCTGCGCGGAGCTGGAGCCGCTTCAGAAACGGTTTATTAAGATTCGAAGCGACAAGGGTTACTTGAATGAAGTGATACAAAACGGCGGCCAAAGAGCACAAGCAAATGCGCTTTATATGCTGCAGAAGGTCTACAAGAAAATCGGATTTGCACCAAGGAAGGTTTGAAACAATGAGCACCAATAAAAACTACAAGCTCTACGTGTTTGATCTGGACGGCACGCTGGTGGACACCAAGCTGGACATCGCCAGAGCGCTGCAAAAGGCGCTGTCCGACTTCGGCTTTGAAACACCCAGCCTCGACCAGGTGGAGAAAGCCATTGGGGGTGGTGCGAAAAATGCCGTCAGCAAATTAACGGGCCTGGAAGGCGATGCGCTGACGCCCGTTTTGGATGCTTTTGTCACAGCTTATGAGCAGATGTGCAGTGATAACAGCGTTGTCTATGAGGGCGGCGAATCACTGCTCAATCGGCTCAAAGCAGAGGGCGCACGGCTTGCCCTGGTCACAATGAAGCTGAAGGCGCCCACGCTTAAAATATTGGATGCACATGGCCTTGATATGTTCGACGCCATTGTGACGTTTGATGACACGGACAAGCGCAAGCCGGATCCTCAGAGTCTGTTTGCACTGATGCGGGAGTACGGTATAACGCCCGGGCAAACGCTGGTGATCGGCGATACTGTGGCGGACATCAAATATGCCCATGCCGCAGGGGCAGACGCCTGCGCGGTGGACTATGGCTACGGCAGCACGGAGGAAATACAGGCGCTGTCGCCACGGTATATGATCTCAAGCCTGACAGAGTTATAAAAAAAGGGAGCTTTTCTGATTTAATCAGAGCCCCCCTAGACAATAGCCATACCCAAATATATACACGCGGTGTATATGTTGACAGTTGTTTTATTCACCGGATGCTAACCGTTGCGGCTATTTGCATCGGGAACAAATTTTAGCATTTCGGCGGGCATGCGCCAAAGCCGGCGCCGCCAAAGCCGCCGCAGCAGCAGCAGAGGATCAGGATGATCCAGAGACAACTGCAGTCTCCGCCAAAGCCAAAACCACCGGTGCCGCACGGTTCGGCGCAGCCGCCGCCAAAGCCGCCGCAGCAGCACAGCAATAATATGATCAGCCAGCAGCAGTTGCCGCAGCCGCCAAATCCACCATCAAATCCCATATATAGCGTCCTCCTTGTATAGAATATTTGTTATCCCCTTAACTTCAGGCTTAGTCTATACTACGCATTGGACGTATATTTGGTGCATCTTGTATGGCTTCACCGGCGGCGCGCGGCGTGTCCGGTTATGGCTCTGTCAGCGCGTGGGTTTCGATACTGCCGGCACGCTGCAGCTCCTTCTCGATCGTTCTGGATTTTCGGGAGGCGTCCTCCAGGTTGTTCTGCGCGGCGGTAAGGCTGCGCTGCGTTTTCTCAAGCGCATCGGTGAAAGACGAAAAAGCTTTGCGTACGGCCTCCAGCAAATACAGCACCTCGCCCGATTGCTTTTCGATGGCCAGCGTGCGGAACCCCATCTGAAGGCTGTTGAGCAACGCGGTGAGCGTGGAGGGGCCGGAGATGGTGACGTGATATTCCCGCTGGCAGATATCGGACACGCCCATAGATATTGCATCAGCATACAGCCCTTCCGTTGGCAGATACATGATCGCAAAATCGGTGGTGACAGGCGGGTTGATATACTTACCCTGAATGCGCTTGGCTTCATTAATCAGCGTTCTGGCCAGCGCTTTAAGAGCCTCTTTGGACGTCTCGGCATCGCCGCTGTCCACAAGCTCCTCTTTGCGTAAATAGGCTTCCATTGGAAATTTGGAGTCGATTGGAAGAAGAACGCCTTCGTCAGCACAACCCGGCATCACAATGGCGAACTCGACACGCTCCCGGCCATCCTTCACGGCGGCGTTGCTGACATATTGAACAGGGGAGAGCATTGCTGATATCAGAGAACCCAGCTGCGTTTCGCCCCAGGTGCCGCGCACCTTGACATTGGAGAGTACACGCTTAAGATCACCCACGCCTGCGGCCAGTGATCGCACTTCGCCCATGCTTTTGAATACCTGCTCCAATTGATCTGACACCTGCTTGAAGGATCCTGTCAGCCTTTTTTGCAGCATATCGGACAACTGGTCGTCCACCGTTTTTCGCATTTGCTCAAGCCGCTTCTCGGTGGTTGCGGTGATCTCCTTTAAACGGCTGTCCACGGTATCGCGCAGCTTGTCCATGTTTTCTCCATTGGCGCGTGCGGTGTCGGATAATGTCCGCGAAAAGCCGTTTCCCAATACTTTATACATCTCCAGCACTTCGCAGCGCTGCTGATAGGCACTGTGGGCGTTCTGCTGCTTTAAGTCTCCCACCAGCTTGATGAGCGTGGATTCAAGGCGATCCAATGATGTGCCCACATCGGAAGTGTTATGTCGCCTTCTGCCCACCAGCACGAGAATGACCACCTGAATAATAAAACAAGCGCCGACAGCAATATATATCATTCCATCCATAAGAACCCCCCTTATTATTATCATAGCACAGAAGGAGTCCGGAATAACGGATAATTGTAATCAATTATTGAAAACCAATAATTAATCATTGACTTTAAATAGTTATTATGCTATTGTCACGAAAATGGAGGTGAAACATGGGTAAAAGTCTGTGCAACA
>CAZNVX010000208.1:0-5951 GCA_964576225.1 uncultured Christensenellaceae bacterium | reverse complement strand
CATGGGATAGCCGATTTGAGCCATCACGGCACGATAATCCTCCAGCACACCAAGGTTTATCATGTTGTTGATAAGAGCGCGGCCCATCAGAAATTCGGCCGACAGATAATACAGCGTCTTCAAGCCGCGCTGCTCGATCTCTTCACGGGCTTTAACCCATTGCTCAAGCATTCTGTCCCGCAGGCTCATCGCAACCGTTTGAAACATCTCTTCATCTGAAGCGCTTTCCAGCGTGCGGCCATAATACCTTTTGAGCTTGCCCTCGATGATCAGCCTGATCTGTTCGATCCGGTCTTTGTTTTCACTATACAATGATACCCCTCCAAGGTTTTGCTTATAAATCTGATTTTTTGCTATTCTATGTGACATCAGCCGTTATGTCAACGCTCATCGGGAGCGGCGATGGATTCATACAGCCGGGCATACTCTCTGGCGCTCGTCTCAAAACTCAAATCCTCAGTCATGGCACGCTTTTGGAGTTCCGCCAGCGCAGGGACATTCCGGCAGACGCTGAGTGCGTATTTGACGGTGGCCAGCATATCATGTGCATTATAATTGTCGAAGCAAAAGCCGTTTCCTTGTTTCGTAAACTCGTTGTATGGCGTGACAGTATCCTTGAGCCCTCCCGTCGCGCGGACAATGGGCAGCGTTCCATATCGCAGCGCGATCATTTGTGAAAGTCCGCACGGCTCATAACGGGACGGCATCAGCAGCAGATCACTGCCGGCATAGATGCGGTGCGCCAGCCCTTCATCGAAGAGCGTTAACCCTTTGGCGCGGCCGTCGGTGCGGTAAGCGGCGCTTCTGAAAAACTCCTCGTATTCCGTATCACCGGCCCCCAGCAGCACAAAGCCGACATCCTCCTGCATGATCTCATCAAACACGCGCAGCACTAGATCCAGTCCTTTTTGCCGTGTCAGACGTGTGACCATCCCAATGATGGGTGTCTCATGACCAATTTTCAGTCCCAACTCCTCAATCAGCGCCTTTTTGTTTTTTTGCTTGCCCTCAAGATTGGCGGCGTCATACCTGTGCGGGATCAGCGGGTCGCCAGACGGGTCAAAGGTCTGTGTATCAATACCGTTTAATATGCCGGTCAATTCTGCCGCTCTGGTCTCAAGCACGCCGTCCAGACCCTCTCCGAAATACGGGGTTCTGATTTCCTCTGCATATGTCGGGCTTACCGTAACCAGCTTATCCGCAAACACGATGCCCCCTTTGAGGAAATTGACGCCTCCATGGAACTCCAGATAATCGGGATGATAATATTTGCCTTCAATGCCCAGAAGATCCGCCACAAAACCATAATCAAAACGTCCCTGATAGCCAAGGCTGTGCAGTGACAGCACCGTTTTGCTTATGGCCTGCGGACGCCCGTCATACTGCGTTTTTAATAGAAACGGTATCAAGGCGGTATGCCAGTCGTTCACATGGATAATATCCGGACTAAAGCCAATCATCGGCAATGTTTCAAGCACCGCGCGGGAAAAATAGGCATACTGCTCGCCCTCGAAGCTGCCGCCTCGGTAAATCGCATGTCCAAAATAATACTCGTTATCGATAAAGTACACCGGTATGCCGTTCCAATCATAGACATCAACACCCACGTACTGAGAACGCCAGCCCAGATCCACACCGAAGCTGACCAGATGCACCGCTTTGTCACGGTGATTGTCTTTGATAACACGATGATAGGGCAGCATCAGGCGGATATCGAAGCCAAGCGCTTTGAGCTCTTTGGCCAGTGTGCCCACCACATCAGCGAGACCGCCTGTTTTTGCGAAGGGCGCACACTCTGCCGCCGTCATCAATATCGAAGGCCGCGCACCGGGTTCCCCCGCTTGATATGTTTTCAGCCTTTCTCCCTCCATAATCACAACACCGATCCCTTTCTGATAATGCTTGGGTAATTGATATCGCCGACCAGTCTGCGACCATCCCGGATATGGCAGTTCTTATCCGCGATAACAAACTCGAGCGAGCAGTTCGCATCAATATCGCACTCCTGCATGATGATGCATCCCTTGAGCCGGGCGCCCTTGGCCACACGCACACCGCGGAACAGCATGCAGTCCTCCACTTCACCGTTTATCACGCAGCCGTTGGCCAAAAGGCTGTTTTTCACAGACGCATACTGGCCGTATTTCACCGGTGCTTCGTCCTTTATCTTTGTATAAACCGGCTTGCCGGTATAGAACAGATCCTTCTGAACATCCGTCTGCAGCATATCAATATTGAGCCGGTAATATGCGTTGACGGAATCAAGCCGCCCCACATAACCTTTGTGCTCAATCGCAAGTATGCGCAGGTTTCTCACATTCTTCATGAGCGCATCACCCACAAAATCATAATGCCCGTGCGCGATGCTTCGATCGATCACATATTCGAGCAGGCTCTTGTGGATCAAAAACACCTCCATGCCCACCTTGTCTGAGCTTGAATATTTGAAGTTGTAGTCCATCTCGGTGACCCAGCCCTCTTCATCGGTGAAGAGACGCAAATCATGGAACCGGTCACGCTGCTCGACGCCAACGCTTTTATCCACATTGTAGAGCATTGTGATGTCCGCCTTTTTGTCCAGGTGTTGTTTGAGCATATGATTATACGTGGCGGTGTGAATGGTGCTGGAGCCGATTAACAGGCAGTATGGCTGAGATGCGCGCTTGATATACGACATGTTGCTTCTTATGGCATCGGATAAGCCCCGGTAGATGCCTGTGTTTTCCGCATTGTCAAACGGTGGCAGCATAAAAAGCCCGTCGGTCTTGCGGCTTAGATCCCACTCCTTTCCCGAGCCCACATGATCCATCAGCGACTGGTAGTTCTTCTGTGTGATAATCCCGACATTGCGTATGCCGCTGTTGACGATATTGGACAAAGGAAAGTCGATCGCCCGGTACCGCCCCCCCACGGGCAACGCCGCCACTGAGCGGGCAAGCACCAGCTCACGAAGATTATGATTGTCCTCCCCGGCATATATCAGCCCAAATACGTCTTTAATCACAGGCTCACCTCATTTCCGGTTTCACACTCATCGTTGATAAACTGACAATCCGGCAATACCGACGCGCCTGCTTCAATGACCATATTAGGTTTGAGCCGTGCGCCCTGGCCAATCACGGTGATGCTTTCATCGCCGCCGATGATGCAGCCGCTCTCAACCATCACGTCCTCGTCAATGATCGTCCGCCTGACCATGCAGTTTTTGCTGATCACAGTATTTTGCATAATGATACTGTCTCTCACGTGCGCGCCCTCGGCAATCGTCACCTCGGGGAAAAGCACGCTGTTTTCCACCACGCCGTATATACGGCAGCCTTCAGAGATAAAGCTTTTCTTTATCTGCGCATCATCCCCCACATAATGCGGCGGCTGGTTGGGGTTGCGCGAGAGTATCTTCCATGCGGGGTCATGGAGGTTAAGCTCCGGATGATCCTGCAGCAGCTCCATGTTTGCCTCCCAGAGGCTCTCTATCGTCCCCACATCCTTCCAGTATCCTTTAAAGCGGTAAGCGAATATCATCTCGTCTTGCTCAAGCATCTTGGGGATAATGTCCCGGCCGAAATCGTTGGTGGAGGTTTTATCCTCATTGTCTGCCTGCAGATAAGCTTTAACGTTCTGCCAGTTGAATATATAGACGCCCATTGACGCAAGATTGTTTTTGGGATGAACCGGCTTTTCAGCAAATTCGGTCACGCGGAATGTCTCATCTGTGTTCATGATGCCAAAACGAGAGGCATCTTCTATCGGCACTTCTATCACCGCAATGGTGGCTGATGCTTCCGTCTGAATATGAAACTTGAGCATCGCGCTGTAGTCCATTTTGTAGATATGATCGCCTGAAAGCACCAGCAGGTAGTCGGGGTCGAATTTATCAATAAAAAAACTGTTTTGAAAAATGGCGTTGGCTGTGCCGGAATACCATTCACCGCGTTCGGATTTAAGATATGGCGGCAGGATAAACACACCGCCCGTGTTGCTGTCCAGATCCCACGGAGCGCCTGTGCTGATATAGGAATTGAGCTCGAGAGGCTGGTATTGCGTCAGAACGCCCACCGTATCAATGCCCGAGTTGGTACAGTTGGAGAGCGGAAAATCAATGATCTTGTATTTTCCTCCATACGGGACTGCGGGTTTGGCGCGCGTTTTTGTGAGCACACCCAGCCGCGCCCCCTGACCGCCCGCCAACAGCATTGCAATGCACTTCTTCTTGTTGATCATGCTAGTTTCACCTCACTCGCTTTGGTTTTCGATGAATTCGTAATACACGGCCGTCAGCGGCGGCAGATCCAAAACAGCGCTGAATGGATGCCTGTCAAAGCCTTGTGCGTTCGCAGCAATGCCGGCCGTCTGTCGATTACCCCCGCCGCCATAAGCCGCATCATCGCTGCTCAAGACTTCCCGCATGAAGCCGGAGGCCGGAAGTCCGATGACAAACCCTTTGATGGGCACTGGCGTAAAGTTAAAGGCGCAAATGCAAGTGTCCTTTTGTTTTTTACCGCGCCGCATAAAGCATACCGCGCTCTGCTCGGCGTTATCAACATTAAGCCAGACAAAGCCGTCCCAACTGTCGTCCACCTGATACATCGCAGGGTTGTTGATATAAAAGGCGCCCAGCGCCCTGACGTATTGCTGCATCTGGCGGTGCCGCTCATATTCAAGCAGAAACCAGTCCAGCGGCTTTTTGTGCGCCCATTCAATAAACTGCCCGAATTCGCTGCCCATAAACAATAGCTTTTTGCCGGGGTGCGCGTACATATAGCCAAGCAGGACGCGCAGGGAAGCGAATTTCTCATCATATGAACCATGCATTTTATCCAGCAAAGATTTCTTGCCATGAACAACCTCGTCATGAGAATAGGGCAGTATGTAGTTTTCCGAAAAAGCATAGCAGAGGGAAAACGTCAGCTTTTCGTGATAATACTTCCGCAACACAGGATCCATCGAGAAATACTTAAGTGTGTCATGCATATAGCCCATATTCCACTTGTACACAAAACCAAGCCCCCCGTCGTAAGGCGGCTTTGTGATCTTGGGGTATGACGTTGATTCTTCGGCAATGGTAATGGCGCCGGGATAGCGTGTCAGTATCACCGCGTTAAGCTTTTTCAGAAAAGCCGCCGCATGATAATCGATATTGCCGCCGTGCTCGTTGGGCACGTAGTCGCCCTTGTTTCTGGCATAGTCAAGATAAAGCATCGACGTGACCGCGTCCACACGAATGCCGTCGATGTGGTATACGTCAAAAAAGAACATGGCGCTCGAAATCAGAAAGCTGACCACTTCAGGCCGGCTGTAATTGAAAATCAGCGTGCCCCACTGCGGATGATTCGCCTGCATGGGGTTCTGATGCTCATAAAGACAGGTTCCGTCGAAATGCACCAGCCCGTGCTCGTCCTTGGGAAAATGCGCCGGTACCCAATCCATAATCACACCGATGCCTTTTGCATGCATCGTATCCACAAAATACATAAAGTCCTGCGGTGTGCCGTAACGGCTTGTCACCGCGTAATAGCCGGTCACCTGATATCCCCACGAATCATCCAACGGGTATTCGGTAACGGGCAGAATCTCCACATGTGTGAAATTCATATCCACCAGATAATCGGCCAGCTCGTCGGCCACCTCGCGCATGTTCGCAAAACGGTAACCCTCCCGCAGCCGCCAGGAGCCGATATGCATCTCGTAGACGGCCATGGGCGCGCTGAGCGTGGCGTTTTTCCGGCGGTTTTGGAGATATTCAGTATCATGCCACGCGTATCCGTCCAGGTTCCATACCTTTGAAGCCGTCGCGGGTCGAACTTCGGCGTGAACTGCGAACGGGTCCGCCTTGAGTACGGTGCGCCCGTCATACCCCAACAGCTCGTATTTATAACAATCGCCGTTATGCAAGCCGGGTACGAAGGCGGCAAAAACACCGGCAGGCAGCCGCTCCATACGGTTTTTTGCAG
>CAZNVX010000207.1:0-5959 GCA_964576225.1 uncultured Christensenellaceae bacterium | reverse complement strand
AAAGGAAAGCTTTGCTTCTACAAGGTTAAGGATGGGCTGGTCTACGCTATCGGTGATGACCTTACTTATCTTATTGCGGATGCTGAAACTGGCGAGGTTATATTCGAAGCAGCGGGCGTCAACAGAATGGGTTATGATTATGAAAATAGACTGGGGCCTTACACTGAAGAATTCGACAATCTTGAAGAGTTTACTTCAAGTGAGGAAGCCATGGACATCTACTTGAAAAGATAAACCAAAAAATGGCCCGGTGATAGAATCTCCCGGGACTTTATACAACCCGATCATACGTTCTATACAAAAACCAAGCCAAGTGGTATAATATAACTAAATATGGAAAGTATTGAGAACTACAACAAGGAGATAGATAATCAGCAGAAAGCACTCGACGCGCTCTACAAACAGCAGTATACGTTCATGCTGAATAACGATGAAGCCGGCATGAGTGCGCTGGACACCTCCATCAAGAAAACCGAGCAGGACATCGGTGCTTTGAAAACGCAGCTGGGGCAGGTGATGGGCGCGGACATCCGCGGACAGCGGGGCAACCAGCTGACGCAAGGCGACGTATCGCCGCTGGTGTATAAGATGCCGGACGGGGAGCAAAAACCGTATGACTTTGGCATGACACCGTTTGAGAATAAGAGTGGTGCGGTGTATGACGATCTGGTGAAGCCCTTGTCGGCTAGCATACCCAAGGCGGATAAGGGGCTGGAGGACGAAGAGAAGGCAGCGGTTAAACCGTATAAGGAAGACCCTTTTCAGGGGCGTCATACAAATGACGATAAGGCTTATGCGGGCGGTGCTTTTGGCGGAGGCGGCACAGGCGGATCGTGGGGCTCGGAGTCTGATTCGCTATTGACTAACTGGAGAAGCAGCTTGGTATGAGAGAGAAGCTCGCGAGCGGTTACCAAAGGCAGCTGGATGCAGCCATGTTTAACGATCCGAATTATAAGCTGTATCAGGAGGGGTATGCCAGGAATCTGGAAGAGGTTGAAAGCTTGAAAAAGCAGATAGACGCAAGGAAAGAGCTCACATCAATTGAAAAAGAGTTGCCGAAGCTGAATTACAGTGATATTCCAAAGGAAGGATGGGATGGCTATCTTGAAAACCTGAGAGGATACCAGGAAGAACTGAGAGGCTATTATGACAGCGGCTATTTTACAGGAATAGACGGAGCCGGCGAGAGGCTTCAAGGTGCCAGAGATAAAGTGAATGAAATGATAAAGGATATGACGCAAGTGGAATGGGACAAGTACCATACACATGCTCATTACAGCAATTACCTTGTGGACAAGATCGAACAGATTGGCTCTGAAAATGCAGAATGGTATATGTCTCTTGTAGTAGACCATACAAGCGGCAGATTTCCCGCAGGGACAACCATGCTTGCCCGGGCAATGAACGGGGACGGTTTACCACAAGTGTTCGATGAAAATGACCCGGTTGGCTCGGCTGTGGCAGCTGATCCGTATTTCAATGAGACGATAAAGGAGAGGTTAGAAGAAGGAGAATGGAAAGACATACCGATAGCGTTTGCAGGCAAAAATGACGACCTGCATTTTGGCATCGGGAAGGCTACGGCAAATATCACTTACGCTGAAAAGAAGGATGGTGTATGGTACGTGGATGTTGCTATTGAGGATACATATAATTATGATGAATGGCTTGATACAGATTTTACATTACCTGCATTAAGCGATTTTGTTGACCCAATTCCCTATTTGAAGGATGTCGGCATACCCGTGTTGAATAATTGTGCCCTTGCCGCCCAGTACTATGGAAGCCTTAAGCCATATAAGGTCACAGTCCATGTGACGTTGGAAATACCGGCTGAATAAGGAGGTTCACGTGAGCGCCAAACAAATAAGAAGAATAGTGTTCATTGTTGTCGGATCAGTAATCGGAGTGACAGCATTGCTGTTACTGGCGATCCATTTGCTTGTCGCTTCCTCTGTCAAGAAGCAGTTTTACAGGAATGCGATAGATCAATGGGACAAAGCGGCTATAAAAGCGTCTCGTGATTATGCCTATCTCGAATGGTACCCCGGTCATGATAATTTGGTTGTTGAGGTGAAAATTTACGAGTATGAGTACCAAGAACCGTATATATATACGGTAAACAAATGGGGTCGGTATACCGTGGCCAATACGCAGACGGCGCAGGTCGTCGCCCAGACATACGTCTTGACAGAGCTACCGGAAGAGCATCAGCAGGTATTCATCAATGGTTTGAAAGAGGATGTTTCGTATTGGGATGATAAGCCAAAGGGTCAGGCAATCGAATTCGGAGACGGAACAATATACATTGAGTTTTGGAGTGGATCTATGCTCATCTATTCGGAAATACAAAATGATCTAGAGTATAGAAATTTTTGGCCGATGTTGGATAATTCTATTATTTTCTATAAGCATAAAGGAAATCACATTTACGCTATTGGGGATAGCATGTCATACATAGTCATTGATACGGATACGTACGAAGTTTTGCTTGAAGAGAAAGTTCCCGCAAAGATCAGTGACACGTACAAGAGTGAGTTTAGGGATTTGAGTGCGTTCAGCGGGAATCGGGAAGCATGGTTTCTTGTGAGCGGTAAGGATGAATATCCGGATGATACGAAGTATATAGTTGAAGATTATGAATATGATGTGTGGGGTTTGGGGAAACGAATATATGTATTGATCTACAGAGGCATATATCTGTACGAAGGAGAAGTACACGATAAAGCAGGTGCTTCGCTGCTGAAAGGAAAGCTTTGCTTCTACAAGGTTAAGGACGGGCTGGTCTACGCTATCGGCGATGACCTGACTTATCTTATTGCTGATACCGAAACTGGCGAGGTTATATTCGAAGCAGCGGGCGTCAACAGAATGAGTGATGACTACGCACAGAGACTAGGCCCTTATGCAAAAGAATTTGACGATCTTGAAGAGTTTACTTCCAGTCGGGAAGCGATGGATATCCACTTGAAAAGATAAGCTATCAAATGGCCCGGTGCGCTGCGATGCCGGGCTTTTCTCTTGCCTCGTGAACCGGATCATACGTTCTATACAAACGCCAAGCCGAGTGGTATAATACCACCAAAGCTGGAAAGTATTGATGCTTACAATAAAGAGATTGAGAATCAGCAGAAAGCACTCGATGCGCTCTACAAACAACAGTATACGTTCATGCTCAATAACGACGAAACCGGCATGAGTGCACTCGACAACTCCATCAAGAAAGCCGAGCAGGACATCGGCGCTTTGAAAACGCAGCTGGGGCAGGTGATGGGCGCGGACATGCGCGGACAGCGGGGCAACCAGCTGACGCAGGGCGACGTATCGCCGCTGGTGTATAAGATGCGGGACGAGGAACAAAAAACGTATGACTTTGGCATGACGCCGTTTGAGAATAAGAGTGGTACGGTGTATGACAACGATCTGGTGAAGCCATTGTCGGTCAGCGAACCCAAGGCGGATAAGGGGCTGGAGGATGAAGAGAAGGCAGCGGTTAATTGGTACGACAATGCGGGGCGCAAACAGCAGCATAAGGAGCAGATGCGACAGTGGTTTGAGCAGAATGAGAATACTAATAGATATGATGAGACAATTCCCACAACACCGCCAGATGTATCTGATCCAACCAGTTCAGTATATACTCAACATCCGGAGTTCTGGGACTTGTATCTAAAGGCTTCAGACAACTATGCGAACAAGCTTGATGCAAAACATGAGATAGATGGTAAGCCGCTAAAAGTCAATTCGCTGAAGAACTTTGAAAATGTTCTGGCGGGTGTGGGCATGAAAGAGGGCGACAATTATCTGGTGGAGTATGCGAAGTCGTTTGTTGGGGAATTGCCATACGTAAAAGCTGGAAGGGATTTGGCAATGGGTGCGGATTGTTCGGGGTTTGTATATTCTGTATTTAAGGATTTTGGAATTGAAATTGGGTACTCGACAAGTTCTTTGTCCCGCAAAGCTGAAGAAATGAAGGATGTATTCGATGAGAATTATATTTCAACTCCATGGCTGAACAGCAGTGGAGAGTATATACCGTTTGAAGGGACAATTGGTGAAGCGTACAAAGCTGTTGATGATTTTTGTGCTGGATTAAAGCCCGGGGACTTAATTCTGTTCGATCTTGGCTCCAGTCACGATAAGCCATATAAAAATCAAAAAGGCGAAGACGAAGAAGTCTTTGGTCACTCAGACCATGTTGTGATGTATGCTGGTAACGGTATGATCGTTCATGAGCACGAACCTGGACGAAATGCGGAATATCATCCCATCACAGAACTGATATTTAACCGCGCCGGGAATAACCCCGCCGGGGATAAGACGTATGAAGGTAACTATGATTGGCAAAAGAGAATGCCTATTTTTGCGCTCGGGTTTCTGTCCGAAGAGGATGAGCAAAAATTCACTTACAAGTGAGAAGTGTATATGGAGGTAACAAATGAAGAAGATCGCGGTTATATTTTTGATTATTGTTTTGGTGTTTTGCAACGCATGTACAGGCACAGATGATGGAAATGCGCCGCCAAAAGGAACTCAGCAAACGACAGTATTACCGTCATCATCTGCGGAACCCACTACTTTCCCTCCTGCCACACCAAATTCCACTGAGAGAAACACACCAGAGCCGACGTCTCCAGCGCTGGTTTTGCCTGAACCGATTCAGGCAAAACCAGGCACCTATATTCCGGATATCATAAAAGACAATGCAGAAAAATCAAGTTCGAACGAATGGTTTTATGAGGACGAGCAATATTTATGTTTGGGTGACTCTTCGCGAGGTCAATCAAACCTATACATAGTTAATAAAAAAAATAAAAAAACAGAAGTCATTACAAATAATTACGGTCTTTTTTCTGCTGGTAATGGCTTCGTCTATTACACAACGAAAGACTACAATGAGATTATTCGTTACGATATAAAAACGAAAACCAAGCAAACTATTGTATCAACGGATGATAAGATATGGAGTATGGCCTGTTTAGGCGATAAACTATATTTTAGCTGTGAATTGTTTCAATTAGATACAGAACCAATTCTACTGTTCGTATGCGATATAAACGGGGACAATCTAACCGAGATTGGAGAAAATGCAGACAGCTTCTGCATTTATAACGGCAGGATATTTGGAGTTACTTCTGGTGAATTAGGGGATCTGGTTGAGTATTACTATGAAGGTCCTCGGGCAGTCATCATTAATAGACCAATATATTTCGATTTTGATATTAGTCTTGGAAGAGTTGTATTATCAGAACACCACAACAGTGAAAGAAACTACAGCAACAATCTGACCTATGATATAAATTCAGGTGAGCTATATGAACTGGCACCGATAAGCCCATATTATACCTTGGTAGGTCAATATATGGTTTATATTGAAGCGGATGAAAGCAATGGAGCAGTGCTTTTAATGGCTTATGACTTCTTGGATAATATTGAATATACTTTGTATGATATATCAAGTTTATTGGATGATAGTACTAAAGGTACTGGTGTTCAGTTCTATAGAGAAAATCTATATCTGAGAATCAGGGAACATGAGAAGTTATCCTTATTCAAAGTTTCTATTCAAAGTGGTAAGGCGGAAATTGAACCCTATATATCTATAGGCATTAATGAGAAAGAATAAGGGTGGGGTCAAGTCTGTGATTCTGATTTGATTATTAAATAATACTCTTCAATATGTACCAGAATGCTGATAAGAAATAGCGAGAATTAGCAGAAAGCACTCGATGCGCTCTACAAACAACAGTATACGTTCATGCTGCAGAACGATGAATCTGGCATGAGCGCGCTGGACACTTCCATCAAGAAAGTCGAGCAGGACATTGGCGTTTTGAAAACGCGGATGGGGCAGGTGATGGGGGCGGACATCCGCGGACAGCGGGGCAACCAGCTGACGCAGACCGACAGCGGGAGCTATATCGACGGCATGCTGCACGCGTATGGGAACATCGGCGAC
>CAZNVX010000206.1:2325-5977 GCA_964576225.1 uncultured Christensenellaceae bacterium | reverse complement strand
TATTTTTGCTGGCCTTTTTTGGGGGATGCGTATGCGGCTTACTGGCAGGCTGTATGGAGATGGGGGTGGGCGTTGTCCTTATTACCGGTTTCTATGCAGCTTTGTGGTATCGGTCAAGAACAGACCGAAGTCAGATTATATCTCATATTATCCGGCATTGCGGAGCAAGATGAGTCTGCCACTCTTTGGCAGGCTTTTATTTACGTGACGGATACCTCGGACGCTGTTCTTTTCGACTGTCTCTTCAGCCCGATCAGCGCCATGCCCAGCATCACGAGCGCGCCGCCCATCCACTGCGCCCATCCGGCAGCCTCGCCCAGCAGCGTGGCAGACAGAAGCATGGCAGTGAGCGGCATCATACCGGAAAACGCAGCTGCCATAGACGCCGGACAGCGCTTGATACCGGCGTACCAGCAGACGAACGCCAGCGCCGTTACGAACACGCCGTACCACACAAGCGCGAGCCAGCCGCCAGCATCCAGTGCCAGCAGCCTTGCGGCGGGCTGCTCGAACAGCGTGGGTACAAAGCACAGCACCAACGAGAAGGCGGCGACCAGTGTGGTCTGCACGAGCGGGTCTGTCTGCCGCTGCCGCGCCGCACCTTTAACGGCGAAGATGCGTGACAGTATGTTGAACACGGATTCACTCGCTGCCGCACAGAGCACCAGCACGTTGCCCCAAAAGTGATCTGCCGAGAGTTTCTGGCCGGGAGTGAGCAGGCCTTGTATCAGCAGCACACCGCTCACCGTCGCGATGACGCCCGCAGCAGTGAAAACGCTGACGCGCTCTCTGAGCAGCGCCCATGCCAGAATCGCGGTGATAGCGGGCGTCGCGCCGGTGAGTATGCCGGCCTCTGCTGCGCTGGTGCGTTCCATGCCGTTCAGCAGAAAAAAACGGAACAGGAAAATGCCGATCAGCGCCTGCAGACCGGTGCTGAGCCAGTCGCCTGCCGACATGCTGCGCACCATCGCTCCGATGCGCCTGCCGCAGACAGGCAGCAAGAACAGCAGCGCGAATGCCATGCTGACCGCTGTGATGGTGAACGTCCCCAAATGCCCCGACACGATGCGCGCGCATACCACCGACGTGCCGGCCAGCGTGAACGCGCCGAATAAAAAAGCTGCGCCTTTAAGTTTATTGTGCATAAGCCCCTTCGCTTTACATTCATGCTTGTTATTGTTATTATTCTAGCGTGCAAACTGGCATGGGTGAAGAGCCGGTTATAATCAGCATAATACAGACCAGTTGAGGAGAGATTGATTTGCTGGGAATTGAAATAGACCGCGCGTGTGAGCTGCCGCTGCGGCGGCAGATATATCAGGCGCTCAAGGAGGCCATCACGCAGGGGCGGCTTGCCGCGGGCGAGGCACTGCCCTCCACGCGCGCGCTGGCACGCGCGCTGGACGTGTCCCGCAACACTGTCTGCGAGGCTTACGACATGCTGATCGCGGAAGGCTATGCGGACAGCCGACAGGGCGCGCCCACGCGGGTGGCCGACGGGCTGTGCCTGGAATCTACGGAAAAGCAGCCCGCTCATGCCGATGCGCCAAAAAGGACATGGAAGGCTGACTTTCGCACAGGGCAGCCGGAGCTGCGGCAGCTGCCGTGGCCGGCTTTCGTGCGGGTGCTGCATCACTGCGCCGACGCAATGCCCCTTTCGCAGCTGGGGTATGCGGGCGCACAGGGGCTGACGGCGCTGCGCGGGGAAATAAGCGCATGGCTTTACAGAATGCGTGGGATTCAGGCTGATCCAAAGGATATATTCATTACCGCGGGTGCGACACACGCACTGCATATTGCCGCGCAACTGCTGGCATCATTTACGCGGTGCATTCAGGTGGAGGATCCATGCCACAGCGGCATGCTGCGCACGTTTGTCGGGAAAGGTTATAATGTCTGTCCGGTGGCGGTGGATGCGCAGGGGATCATGACGGACGCGCTGGATCACCATGCAGGCACGCCGGTGTACGTCACGCCGTCACACCAGTTTCCGCTGGGCGGCATACTGCCGGCGATTCGGCGCGCCGCGCTCATAAGATATGCGCGACATCATGATACCTACATTATTGAGGATGATTATGACAGCGAGTACCGGTATACCGGCGAGCCGGTTGCGCCGTTGTGCACGCTGGATGCCGGACGGGTGATCTATATCGGCACGTTCAGCAAGGTGCTGTATCCCGCGCTTCGAATCGGTTATGCCATCGTACCACGGCCACTGCAGGATATATGGAAGCGGCTGCGCACGCACATGGACGTGCAGAATCCATCCGTCGAGCAGGCGGCGCTGGCGGAGTTCATGCGCTCACGCCGTTTGGACCGGCACGTGTTTGCCATGCGCAAAGCGTACGGACGGCGCAGGCAGGCGCTGATGGATAACCTGACGGAGGCGTTCGGCGACCGCTGGCAGCCGTGGGGCGACGCGGCCGGGCTGCATCTGGCGGCGGCGTTTCCCGGCATACGCTTTGGCGAAACGTTTATGGAGAGGGCAAAGCGGCAGGGTATACGCATCACCACGGTGGAGGCGCACTGTATCGAAAAGGGGCGGCACGCGGACAAGCTGCTGCTGGGCTACGGGCATCTGACGCCGGAGGAGATTAAAGATGGTGTGGCGCGGCTGAAGGCGCTGGTTGATAATGTGCATGAATAGTGAACACAGTATAAGCGTTGCCCTCGTATGATATACGGGGGTGTTTTTATGTTACCATACAACCGGGATGCCGCGGTGGCCTACGCGCGCAAATGGGCGATGTCGCGCAACCCGAACTACTATGATTTCGACAAGCTGGGCGGGGACTGCACCAACTTCGTGTCCCAGTGCATACGCGCGGGCGGTGGTGTGATGAACCCGACACCCACGTTCGGCTGGTATTACTACAATGCGAACAACCGCTCGCCGTCGTGGACGGGTGTGGAATACCTGTACAACTTTCTGGTGCGTCAATCGGGGCCGGGGCCGGTGGGCATTGAGGTGCCGATGGAACAGGTGCAGCCAGGCGATATCTCGCAGTTTGCGGGCGACAAGGGACGGTTTTCTCATTCGCAGGTGATTGTCACCGTGGGCAAGCAGCCGGCACTGGACAACATACTGATCTGTACGCACACCTACGACAGCCTGGACCGGGCGCTGTCCACCTATGAGTTTGACAGGATACGGTTTATCCATATGACCGGCTCGCGAACGGGTAAATAGGTGATCCTGCACAAAAATCTTGTATTCCGCCGCTCAAAAGCATATAATCATCTGCGGTCAAATAAAAAGGAGCCCCTGCAAAGACGTAAGATTCTTGGGGAGAAGGCGCAAAGACGGCGCGTGCGAGTTTGGCAGGATAGTCATGTCCCGCCCCAAAACGAGTGAAGCGCAGCCCATTGCGACGTGGAGATTGTATGCAAAAACAGGAGAATATCAGAAATATTGCGATCGTGGCGCACGTGGATCACGGCAAAACAACGCTGGTGGATCAGATGCTGCGCCAGTCGGGCATTTTCCGCGCCAATGAGGCGGTGCGCGAGCGTGTGATGGACAGCGAGGACCTGGAGCAGGAGCGGGGCATCACGATACTGGCGAAGAACACCGCGATACAGTATGGGGGCACAAAAATCAATATCGTGGACACGCCGGGTCATGCGGATTTTGGCGGCGAGGTGGAGC
>CAZNVX010000206.1:0-2315 GCA_964576225.1 uncultured Christensenellaceae bacterium | reverse complement strand
TGCTGACGATGGTGGACAGCGTGCTGCTGCTGGTGGACGCGTTTGAGGGCTGTATGCCGCAGACGCGTTTTGTGCTGAAAAAAGCGCTGGCATTGGGCAAGCACGTGATGGCCGTCATCAACAAGGTGGACAGGCCGGGCGCCCGGCCCGAGACGGTGCTGGACGGGATTATCGACCTGTTCATCGAGCTGGACGCAACGGAAGACCAGCTGGACTTTCCGGTGGTTTATACCTCTGCGAAAGAGGGGACGGCGTCGCTTTCCCCCGACTCACAGAGCGAGGACATAAAAGCGCTGTTTGACGCCGTTATCCGGCATGTGCCCGCGCCGATGGGCGAGCCGGGCGGCCGGCTCCAGTTCTTGGTGAGCAACATCGACTACGACGACTATATCGGCCGTATTGCCATCGGACGTGTGGAGCGCGGGGCATTAAAGCGCGGCATGGCGGCCACGCTGTGCAAGGTGGACGGCACCACGGAAAACGTGCGCATCACCAAGCTGTTCACGTTTCAGGGCTTAAAGCGCATCGAAGCGGAGACGGTGGGGTTTGGTGACATCGCCGCGATCGCGGGCATTTCGGGCGTCAATATCGGCGAGACGGTGTGCGACCCCGAGGCGGTGGAGCCGCTGCCTTTTGTGCAGATCGACGAGCCCACGGTATCAATGAACTTTATCGTGAACAACAGCCCGTTCGCGGGGCGCGAAGGCAAATATGTCACCTCGCGCAACCTGCGGGAGCGGCTGTTCCGCGAGCTGGAGACCAACGTCTCGCTGCGCGTGGAGGAGACGGATTCCACAGATTCATTCAAGGTATCCGGCCGGGGTGAGCTGCACCTGTCGATACTGATTGAGACCATGCGGCGCGAGGGCTTCGAGTTCTCCGTGTCCCGACCGCGCGTGATACTGAAGCAAGAAAAGGGTCAGGTTTTGGAGCCGTTCGAGCTGCTGATGATTGACGTGCCGGGTGATTATACCGGCGTGGTGATCGACAAGCTCAACACACGCAAAGCGTCGCTGGTGGATATGAGTACCGAAGGCGGCGCGACGCGGCTGGAGTTCAAGATACCCGCAAGGGGGTTGATCGGCTACCGCAACGAGTTTATGACGGACACCAAGGGCAACGGTATACTCAACCACCTGTTCTGCGGCTATGAGGCATGGGCGGGCGATATCCCCGAACGGCAGCGCGGATCCATCATCGCGCACGAGCTTGGCGAGAGCACGGCTTATGGCCTGTATGGTGCGCAGGAACGCGGGCGGCTATTTATCGGCGCGGGCGTCTGCGTCTATGAAGGCATGATCGTGGGTGAAAATGCGCGCCAGGAGGACATGGTGGTGAACGTATGCAAGAAGAAGCAGCTGACCAACACGCGCGCGTCCGGCTCGGATGAGGCGCTGCGGCTGACCCCGGCGACAATCTTGAGCCTCGAGCAGTCACTGGAGTTCATTGCGGATGACGAGCTGGTGGAGGTGACGCCCAAGAGCATCCGGCTGCGCAAGGCGCTGCTGGGCAAGGAAGAGCGGGCGAGGGCCTACAAGAACAGCTGATTTGAAATGAATGATAAGCAGGACATAAAGTCGTCCTGCTTTTTTGGTTGCGTTTTTCAGCGCATGAAGGTTCCCCGGCAGAGGCATTGACTTTTTTGCCTTGCGTTTCTCTCGTGACCAAGCTGATTGGCACGGTTTTTTCGTACACGTTTGTTTGCCAACTGGAGATTGCCGGGAGTTTTTGAAACCAAGAATATTTTACACAGAGTACATTGACACACATAGTGTGATACATTGATATCGGAGGTGAGGTTATGGAACTCAGCAGCGACCTCATACGCGGGCATATCGATACGATACTGCTCGGCTTTTTAAAAAACGGCGACAAATACGGCTATGAGATGGGCAAGCTGGTGGCGCAAAAGAGCGGCGGGCGGTATGAGCTCAAAGAACCCTCGATGTACAGCACAATACGGCGTCTGGAGGCCCAGGGGCTGATAGAGGCGTACTGGGGAGACGAGACGCAGGGGGCGCGGCGGCGATATTACCGCATCACGGCCAAAGGGGCGGCTGTGCACACGCAGAACCTGAAAAACTGGGAATACGCGAAAAGCGTGATCGATCAATTATTGGAGGTCTGAAAGATGGGCGGGATTAATGATTATCTCAGCGGCATTAAAAAACAGTATCCGGATACGCAGGAGGTGCGTGAGCAGGTTGAAGAGCTGCGCGACACGCTGCACCTGAAAACGGAGGAGTATCAGGCGATGGGACGCTCGTATAATGATGCGGTGAGGGAAGCGATTGCGTCGATGGGGGATTTGACGC
>CAZNVX010000205.1:0-5994 GCA_964576225.1 uncultured Christensenellaceae bacterium | reverse complement strand
GCGGCACGGTCTCCGGCCATGACCTTAAGCATTGTATCCTTCATTTGCCTCGGCGTCATAAGAGGCAGCTTCGATGTATCAACGCCACAGATCTCAACCTTGTTTGTCAGCATGTCATATCTCCTTATGGTCGCTTTGATATGACTAGCTTTACCATGCCAAAATCCTTTTATACGGCTTCAAACGTTGCTTTTTCCCCCTCATATCCATGCTTATACTGTCACAGAAACCGCCTTTATACGGCTCTAGTCCTGTCATATGGGCAGCCTTGAACCGTGGTGAATGGTATATAACAAATAGAAAATATTTTAAAGATTTCTCAATGAAAAAAGGACTTGGCAAACCGCCTTGTCCCTTCAACTATTGCGCCGACCCGAAAAAACCGATGTTTCTCTAGCCCAAATTCAAACCATAAAACTAACGCGCAGCATGTACCTGCTAATCCTTATGAGCGTATCCGCTAAAGCCCGTCTCGAGCAAGGCGCGCAGCATCTCCCTTCCGGGCGTTTGCGGGAGCCTTTTAAGGTAGCGCCCGGCCTTGCTGACGTACTTTGACAGCACATCCTGTGTTTTGGTGATACCTTCACATTGGTCAACCAGCTTAAGCAACTGTGCCATCTCTCGCTTCGGTGTTTTCTTGCCTCCTAATGCTCCCAGGTAAGCTTGTGCTTTTGCGTAAACGGCGGGCGTGCTGGCAGCAGCGAGGATGAGCGGCAGTGTCACAATGCCCTCCTTTAAGTCATTCCCCGCCGGCTTCCCTGTGGCTTCGGGTCTCTCCAAAATGTCCAGCAGATCATCTTTGATCTGAAACGCAATGCCGAAATAGCCGCCAAACCGGGCCGCAAGCTTGATTTGATCGTCTACCAGCCCCCCAAGATGCGCTCCCACAGCACAGGCGGCCGCAAACAACGCGGCCGTTTTTCGGCTGATTCTGGACAGATATGTTTTGAAACCGGGGATTGACCCGCGTCCGCGGAACTGCTCAACCTCCCCCACGCAAACCGCCTCAATGGCTTTGGCCAGCTGCTGCATATATGCCAGAGGCAGGTCTGCCGCGGCCAGCGCCTGAATGGATTTCACATAGAGATAGTCGCCTGCAAACACCGCCGTGTTCACGCCCTCGCGGGCGAATACGGTGGGAATATTTCGTCTCAGCGGCGAATTATCAATAATATCGTCATGCACCAGCGTGGCTGTGTGCAGCAGTTCGATACTCACCGCGGTGCTTAACACCTTGTCACGCTGATATTTACCCAGCATCGCCGAAGCGATAGTCATCGCAGGGCGCAGCCTTTTGCCGCCGCTTTTTATGGTATCAACGGACAACCGGTCAAGATAAGCGTGAACGCTTTTATTTGATTTGAATTGGCCGAGCATCGTCTGCTCAAACAATTCCATCTCAGCTTTTAAAACGGGCATGTTGTCCCACACGATAAATGGCCTCCGGACTACTTGATTTTCGGCATTCTTTTGCTGCCGAAGATCAGAGTGAGACGGCCGTTCTTTTTGGTGGCATCCCATACCCTGCCCAAATACGGCAGCACCCAGTGGTCGAGCCCAAATGCTCTGCCGGCTCCGGCCGCAATAGCGATACCTGCAAACAGCATCCACCAGGTGGTATCATACATCCCTGTGGTGGTCACAAACATCGCGATCAATCCAAGTGAGACGACAGAGGCCAGGAATGTGAATGTTCCTGAGAAGATAGCAAGCCCGACCAGAATTTCGACAATCACAATAAATATCTGGAAGAACAACGCCCAGCCTTCTGTGGCCAAAACCCACCCGTTTACAATCCAGTCAACAAGGAAAAACCTGATGCGGAATACCAGCGGCGTCCCCTCGCCGTAACGTTCAAGAAAAACGCCCAGAAAACCAAGGTCAATATTGATCAGCTTCTCAATCACGGCAGCGCCGCCTTCTGCAGCGCCCGGCGTCGCCCCGGCCACGGCCGTTGCCGCTGAAGCCGCATCAGCCGCCCCGGTCGCCGCAGCGGTTCCGTCGGCACCGGCGTAACCTAAAAACGCAGCCAGCTTCGGCGAGATCATCCAGCCTTCCTGAATCTTGCTCAAGCCTTCATAAAACCATGCCCAGCCAAGAAAAAGCCGCAGCGGCACCAACCACCAAGCCTGAACGGTTTTTGTGTAGTTTCGCTGCAAAAACCTCTTGTGTTGCTTGCGTTTGAGTATCTCGTCATGCAGATAATGCCAGACGCCTTTTATGCCCAATATGCCGTGGATGTAATGCATATTGACAAGATATTTCATAAACAAGGATATCCATCTGCCCGGGCGCAAGCCCATCAAGTCTGATACGGCAAAATAATTGCCGATGCTGACCATCACGCCGTGCAATTTAACCTTTATCGGCGCCGGATCAGTTCCTCTGATGTGCGCTAATATATTGTGCGCCACGCCTTCCGCCGTCTGCAGCGCCGTTTCCACCATGGCGGGATAAGGCTTGCCTTCATCATCAAGAAGCGCCCCCACGTCGCCGACTGCAAATACATTATCGTATTTCGTACGGCAATATTCATCCACACAAAGTCTTTTTGCGCCGTTCTTTGAAAGATCCATGCTGTCGACATCCAGCGAAGCGCGGACGCCAGCCGCCCAGATCAGCGTCCGTGTTTGGATCATGCGGTCACCCAGGTCGATGTAATCGGGGGTTACCTGTTTGACCGTGGCAGATAATATCACTTCTATGCCCAGCTTGTCGGTCATATAGTCGTGCGACCGCTTGCTGTTCAAATCGCAAAGATTGCTCAATACGCAATCAAGCATATCCACAAGCACAAGGCTGACTTCCTCGCGTCTGATATGGTGCTGACGGCATAGCTTTTTTACCCATTGCCCCAGCTCCCCGATCATTTCCACGCCGGTAAAGCCGGCTCCGCCCACGACGAATGTGAGCAGCCGTTTTCGGCGTTCTGCGTCTGGTTCCGTTTCGGCCTCAGAAAAGCAACGTTCGATATGATCCCTTATGCTGACGGCATCGTTGGCTGACCAGAGCGGAAAACCATGCTCCTCCAGCCCGGGAATTCCAAAATAATTCGGCGTCGATCCGATAGCGATGATCAGATAATCATACGGATACTCATGGACACCCGACGCTACTCTTTTATTTTCAAAATCAAAAAGCTCAATGCTGTCGACCACAACCTTGACGCGCGTGTGTCTGAAAATATCACTCAAGGGAACCTTAACAGCGTCCTCCGACACCCTGCTCCCCGCCACCTCATGGATCTCGGTCAGCAGGGTATGGTATGGATTCCGATCGATCAGTGTGATATCAATGTCTTCTTTTCCGGCTCGCTTATGAAGCTTGAGCGCCGCTTCAACACCGGCATATCCGGCGCCGACGATGACAATTCTCTTTTTCATGCTACACCTCCATGGTTAGAATAACAAACCGTCCAACACAGCGCAGATAATGAAAGCCAAACCGAAGAGCTGATAAATAAGCACTGTGGCCGCATTCGACTTGATCAATTCGGCAATATTATCATAATTCAATCGGCAGTTTTTAACCGCTTTAACTGCCAGCGGCACGGTGAGCAGCGGCAACAGCCAGATAATGCTTTGTGCGCAGATGGCAATGGGGATCATCGCTGCGTAACTCAGCACAAACAGCGCCGCATACACCGGGATCGCCTTCCTTTTGCCTAATCGCACCACCCAATTGTTTTTATTATGAGCTTTATCCACCTCATAATCCGGATACTGATTGATCCAAAGCACATTCATGATCAAAAGAGCGACAGGCAGAGACACCAGCAGCGGCAAAATATCGAACCGGCCCGTGATCAACACATAAATCCCCATCATAATCACCGGCCCAAACGCCAGCCCGACAGCGATTTCACCCAAACCCCTGTAACAAAGCTTGAAGGGAGGCAGGCTATATACGACGGCCAATAAAAATCCCGCCAGGCCTATCAAAAAAATCTTTGGCTCCACTAACACAGCCAGCGCAAGCCCGATGAGCGCCGCTGCCATAAAACAGATGATTGCGATATACAGGCACTGGGTCAACGTCAGGCGGCCTTCCACGATCGATTTCTTTCCGCCTGAAAACGGTGTCCGGTGCTGTTCATCAACGCCCGGGTCCACTCCGGACTGATAATCCACCACTTCGTTCAAGGCATTCTTGGCAATCTCCACGAGAAAAACCCCGATCACCGCGGCGACAAACCAGACAGGCCCCAGCGGACTGGACGGCTCTCCAAACGACCATGCAACAGCGGCTGCCGACAACATCGGAACAGCTGAAGCAATCCAGATCTTAGGGTCTGCAACCTGCAAAAACCCATTAAATAACTGGGCACCGTTTTTTCTCATGATACGTATATGCTACCCACTAAAATAATAATGTTTTTATCATAATATCAGAATCATTCCGAAAAGTAAATGACCAGAGTATATTCTAACGACATTGAGATATGTTAACAATTAATAGTTGGCTTGGTTTACACATGAGTCACGACGATTTATGTAATAAAATTATTATTGCAAATCTTTATGATTAGTGGTAGAGTATTTATGAACAATTACACATATCTCGGTGATATTTGGATAAAATAGTTATCAAGTTTTGGGGAGGATGTAAAATGAAAAAGCTATTCATAATCTTACTTGTATCTATGGTGGCACTGTCAATGGTATTGGCAGGCTGCGGCGATAAAGCGCCACAGGAGCAGCCCGCGCAGGAATCTCCAGCCGCCATGGAGCCGGGCGATGATCCCGGCTCTGAGCCGGCAACGGGAGCCGGCGGTGTCAAGACGGGTCTCGGAGCCGTTATCAGCATCGCAAAGTCCGCTGGCGCAACCGCTGATGCGGCAGCACTGGCACAGGCAGACATCGTCATGGCCGCTGTCACGCTGAACGCAGACGGCACGATAGCCAATGTACAGATCGACGCGACGCAAACCAGAATTAACTTTGATGCGCAGGGTCAGCTGACGACGGACGTTTCCGCCGCCCCGCAAACAAAGACAGAGCTTGGCGATGCCTATGGCATGAAAAAGGCGTCGGGCATCGGCAAAGAATGGTATGAACAGATTGCTGCGCTAGAGGACTGGATGGTGGGTAAAACGATCGATGAAGTCATGGGCATGCAAATGACCGACGGCGTACCGGCAGATGCTGATCTGACATCGAGCGTAACCATTCACGTGGGTGATTACTTAAACGCCGTCAAAAAAGCAGCCGACAACGCCAAGGACTTTGGCGTATCAGTCACTGGCGCTACCAAGACAGGCCTTGGCACGGTTGTGTCCATCGCCAAATCCACCGGCGCGACCGCTGATGCCGCCGGGCTTGCCCAAACCGACAACGTGATGGTTGCGGTAACGCTTGACGAAACAGGCAAAATCGCAGGAATTGTGATTGACACGGCTCAGGTGAGAATCAACGTCGATTCAAGCGGGGCCATCACGACAGATACGTCTGCCGCGCTGCAAACAAAGAACGAGCTCGGTGATGCCTACGGTATGAAAAACGCCTCCGGAATCGGAAAGGAATGGCATGAGCAGGCCACGGCACTGGCACAGTGGATGATCGGGAAAACCGTGGACGAAGTCTCGGGGATGGCTTTAACCGAAGGAACGCCGGCGGATGCGGATCTCGCTTCGAGTGTCACCATGCATGTCAACGATTATATTGCCGCTTTGCAGAAAGCTGCCGCAAACGCCAGCTGATTGATCCGCACTGAATTGGAGAGCAGTCCCTCCAAGTCTTTTTGGAGGGACTTTTTCATACAAGAACGCATGAAGATCCAAGTCATAATCCGATTATATGTATAGCGGGGTTTCTAACAAATGAAAAGAATACTGTTATTGCTGATGGTAACAATTTTTATCATAGCTTTGTTTATAGGTTGCACCGGCAACGGACAAATTCATCGGTACCGAAGCGATTTTATGGATACCTTCGATACTGTCGTCACGGTGGTGGCTTATGCCCCATCAGATGCGGCGTTCGATGAAATGCTTGC
>CAZNVX010000204.1:0-6000 GCA_964576225.1 uncultured Christensenellaceae bacterium | reverse complement strand
CAGCCTATCATATACAGCCCTTCAAGCATGTCATCTGACAGCCCCATCTCGCGGCCGATCTCCCCCGCCAGTGCGCCCACACGCCGCTGGTGTCCGGCGGTATACGGATCACGCATCTCCAGCATTGATCCGGTGGCGAAAGCGATATTGAGCATGGCGCGGCGCAGCTTTTCTGTGCGCTCCTCAACCTCTCGCTCCAGATTTTCCTTCTGACAGCGCAGATCGTTTTCCAGTGCTCGCTTCTCGTCGGACAACGACTTAACCTCCACAGCCTGCCGCACCGTTCGCAGCAGGTCTTCCCGCGCGATGGGCTTGGCAAGGTAATCACGTACCTCCATCCGTACGGCGGCCGAAGCGGTTTCCACAGTGGGCTCCCCTGTCATCAATATCACCTGGGCATGCGGCTGAATACGTTGGATATCGCTGATCAAAGACATCCCCGATTTTCTCGGCATGACTATATCCGTCAGCAGCACGTCAAAATCGGATTCGAGAAGCATTTTAACAGCCACATCGGCATTTTCAGCAGACGCCACATCATAGCCTTCCCGCCGCAAAAATTCGCCCAGCGTTATGCGAATGCTTTTTTCATCATCCACAACAAGTATTCTTGCCATGTTTGTTCCTCCTGGCCATTATTGAACAATATCCCATCCGTTGTCCACCGGCAGCTCCATCACGGCGTGTGTAAACTCAAACGGTTTTGTTTCAAAGTATAGTTCGCCATGATGCTCGCGCATGATGCCATGACTGATGGAAAGACCGAGCCCTGTTCCCTCATCACGCGGCTTGGTTGTAAAAAAAGGATCAAAAATTTTGTCCATCACACCAGGCGTGATGCCGGTGCCACGGTCCTCAACCGTGACGCGCGGCCAGCGCCGCTTCTGCTTAGTGAACTGAATGCATCGGATGCTGATTTTTTTGTTCTCGTCAAAACCCTTGTACCTGGCGTTCAGCGCATCCCGCGCATTGGTGATCAGATTCATAAGCACCTGCTGTATCTGCTGGCTGCGGCACTTGACACCGGGCAGGCCTTCTGGGACATAAACCTCCAGCTCAATCTGATCATGGCGAAGGATTGTGCGCGTCAAAGACAGCGTTCCCTGTATGATGTCGCTGATCTGCGCGAGACTGTGTGTCCGTCTTTCCTGACGGGCAAACTTTAACAGGCTGCTGACAATCTCGGCAATCCGCCGGCCTTCGCTGATGATCTCACCGCTGTAACCGGCAATTTCTTTGTTGGCCGCGTCAGACTCGGCAATCAGCTGGGCATAATTGATAATGCCTGTGACCGGGTTATTGATCTCGTGCGCCACCCCGCCGGCCAGCGTGCCGATGGATGCAAGACGCTGCTTCTGCTGGAGCTGCGCCTCCAGCGCTTCCTGTTCTTTTTCCAATCTCTTGCGTTCCGAAATGTCACGCATATACACCAGCGCCCCGTTCTCACCGTTGTAGTGGAAGGGTACCGCGGATACCTCAACATCCAGCAGACTACCGTCCCGGCGTATGATTCTTTCTTCCATAAGCGGAACGGCACACCCATTTTCATTGAGTGTTTTGATGCGCTCCTTAACCTTTTCTCGGAAATCGGCGGCAAAATACTCCGGTACGCTTTGATTGATAAGGTCATGCTCGGATTCCGCGCCCAACATATCCACGGTTTTTCTGTTAACATAAGCGAACCGCCCTTTTGTCTGTACAAACACGCTGTCCGGAGCATTCTCCACAAACAACCGGAAACGCTGCTCGCTTTCCGCCAATGCTTTCTCGGCGCGTTTTCTTTCTGTGATGTCGTGCACGATCGCATGCACCAGGCTTCGCCCGTCCAGATCCACACGTACGGAATACAGCTCCACATGGCGCAGCTCACCGTCGCCGCGACGGTGCTTCGCTGTCGCATAATTCGCTCCTTTTAGAAATGTACTGCTCATATTCATGCGAATGGTATCCTCGGGCGCCGGGTTGATATCCCACATTTTTTTGCTTTTGAGCTCGTCAAGCGACAAGCCGTAATACACACACGCCGCCGCGTTGGCATCGACTATCTCTCCTGAATCACTGTCGATAATGATCTGCATGGCCGCGTTATTTTGAAACAGATTCCGGTAAC
Source organism: uncultured Christensenellaceae bacterium (assembly GCA_964576225.1). Classification (GTDB taxonomy): domain Bacteria; phylum Bacillota; class Clostridia; order Christensenellales; family SZUA-584; genus SZUA-584. The sequence continues at coordinate 3,890 of CAZNVX010000204.1, read as the reverse complement.
GCGCTTCGCTGGCCTTGAGCATCTCCTCCGCCAGCTTGCGGTCGGTGATATCATGGATAACAATATTGACATATTTGCGCCCGCTGATTTCCACGGGGCCGCTGAAGGATGCCATATCGCGCGTCTCGCCGTTGGCCAGCCGGTGTTTGACCTCATAGTAATTCGCTTCCCGGTCGTAGGCTTTCTTGAGTCTCAACAGCAGTTTCCTTTTCGGCAAGCCATTGAGCATGGTCATGCACTGCCCAATCAACTGGTCAGCGCTGTATCCGTAATATGAAAATGCAGCGGGATTGGCTGCCATAATGATTCCCGTTTCCACCTCCACCACCATCTGAATGGCGGATGTATTCTCGAACAAGGCTTTGTAACGGCGCTCACTCTCAATGAGCCTTTCTTCGGTATGCACAATATCTGTGATATCCTGCACAACGCCTTTAACCAGGATAGGCTCGCCGCCCGGTCCGCGTTCCGCCTCGGCAATGGAATGGAGCACGCGCACCTCTGCGTTGTCATTCCTTCTAATCCGATACTGCACGTCGTAGGGCGCTTCACCCGACATAAGCTTCGCAAGCGCGCTGTCCATCATGGCCCTGTCTTCTTCGACCACTGCTCCTTTTATCATTACTGCGTCCGCATAAGGAGATTCATATGGTATTCCGTAGATCTTAAAGCCCTCTTCAGATGCCCAAAACTCATTTTTAACCGGGTCATATTCCCAGTTGCCCACATGCGCCATTGCCTGCGCGCGCAGCAGCCTGGTTTCGCTGGCATGCAGCCTGCCGTTTGCTGCCTCGAGTTCCATGTTAAGCGCGGTGGTTTCGGTGATATTATAGAGAGTGGATATCAGGCAGTTTTCATCAGCGATTTTGATTTTGTCAACGCAAACAGACAGCTCTATACCATTGCCGCGCTTATTCGTTGTATGCATGATGTGATTGCGGAGCATGCCGTCCCGGCGAATAAGCTTCAATAATTCTAATCTTTCGCAATCATCGCACAGAAAAAGCGCTGCGACCTTTTTACCGATAACTTCCGCCTTTTCATAGCCGAAAAGCTCCAGGCACGCATCGTTGACATCGATGATGCGTCCGTCCTTCATCGCTGTGATCGCCACAGCGGCGGGAGACAACTGAAAGAATTTTCTGAACCGTTCCTCAGATTCGCGCAGCGCCGCAGCCGCCCGCGCTTGTTGCTCCATCTCACTCTTCAGCTGATGACGATCCAGCAAAGCTTTGAGGGAATCGCCCATGACCGTGGCCGTCAATGCCAGCAGATCAGTTTGATGCGGCGTAAACACGCGTTCCTTTTTGTCAAGTATGCATATCGTACCGAATATCTCACCGTCAGGCCACAATATGGGAAAGCCCAGATAGGCGATCATTCCCAGTGAAATATCCGGGTTGTGTTCCCATTCCGGATCTTTTAAAGCATTGGGGATATTCAGATCGCGGCGTGTGTTTATAACCGTCTCGCAGTAAAGACCTGTGCCAAGGCGGCTTCGCTCTCCATCGCTAAATACGTTTTCCCGGTTGCTGCTGCGGGCAAACACTTCGATCTCCTCAGACAGCACGCGCATCACCAATGCAACCGGTATATCAAACAGACCGGCAATCAAATCGAGCATTTTCTGCCATTTGTCTTTCATGGACGGTTCCATATCCACGTTTGCGAGCAGCTCTTTTTCCTTTTCAGTCATGCTGCAACCACCTTCATTTGATGGATGAAAACTGATTTCGACAACATCCGTCAACAATCCTTTATAACGCCAGCCAAAACCCATATTAAAGTGATTTGAACGCATATGGAAGCTTTCCAGGTTAATGCATCATACCGCTCCGCATGACGGCTTCATGCTGAACTGGTCATAATCTTTATCTAAACAGAAAGTAGTGGGATGAAACAAGATAAGGAATCTGATATTTGTGGGCAAGCCTTTTAAGCAGCGCTTTGACGCGCCGGTTGTTCTGCTCGCCCGGGTTTTCGAAAAGGCTGTGCATTTTCTGTTTTTCAGCTTCTGTCGCAATGTTTTTGAAATATCCCCAGACATGTTGAGCAGCGTTTCGTGCATGACCGGGGTGATATGGCTGTCCAAGCGCCTCTTCAACAGCAGTATAAAACTCTGGCGCCGGGTACGTTGTCTTGTCCTTGAGCAGCGCGCGGATTCGCAGATATCCCGCCGGGTCGGCCTCGAGCACTGAGTATTTATACCGGCTCCATTCCTGCTCCAGCTTCGATATATCCTGTTGCGCCGCGGTGCACAGAATGCACTTGACGGCGGAAAGGTTTTTATCTTTAACCTCGAGCATAATATCAATATCCCTGTCTGGAAGGAGACTGCAAAAGTCAAGAAAACCACGAACACGGATGGTTTTCGAATGTGCGCCTCGTCTTTTCCCCTCCGCCTGCTGCGAATAGTGAATCTTCTGGCGGCTGTCCCACGTGGGACGGCAGGCGGCGATCCAATAGGCATCCGACCCACCGCAGCTGTTCGCCTGATGGTGCAGATTGTCATACACCGCCGGAACGCCCAGTGCCGACGCCGTCTCGAGCACATCGCCGATATGATAATGACTGTCGTCGTTCTCCAGCACGATGCGCCGTCTGATATCGTTGTCAATATGCCCGAAATGAATCCTGAATCTTTTCAGCGCCTGTGTTTTGTCGCCGTAAGCGCCGCCTATGTGCAAAACGATCTTATGGGTGTGGTCTGTGCCCAGGGCGTCAAGCAGCGCGGCATGATAGCGAATATCCGCCAGCGACCGCTCGGTTACGCCGTAATCCTTTGAGCTGAGCAGTGTGTATTGCCCGGGGTGCATCGACACACGCACACCAAACGTGCGAATTAATGCGCCCAGGCCGTCAAGCGGCAGCGCGAACGTCTCCTGCCAGGGAAATGCAATACCTGGGTGCGAAGCGAATGGAATGATATCTGAGCTGATGCGGAAAAGCCGGATGCCCATTTGATTATTATAAGCAAGCATGGCCTCAAGCGCATTTAAGTTATGTGCCGTAATGGCCGTCAGCGTATCAGGCGTGGCATTCTTCAGCCGGCAAGTTTTCATCTGTGTGCCCACAACGCCAAGCGCCAGGCAGGCATAGCCTATGTTCATTATTTTCTTTTGTCACCTGCGAATTTAAAACACGTTGTCTGTAAGCACATCATATACCACGCTATTTAAGAAAATAGTTCAGAAAGCCCTGCACCAGCCCATCCGTAATCTTGTTCTGATATGCGTCGGTGACGAGCAGCCTGTCCTCTTTCTCGTTGGTCATATAGCCCATCTCGATGGTGCAAACCGGCACAGACGACCAGCCAAACCCGGTCTGGTCGGAGCGGGGCTTAAGGCCGCGGTTATTTGCGCCGGTGGTGCCCACCACGCGTTCAATCAGTTTTCCGGCCAGCCGGACACTTTTGTCCCGGACACTCGCATCTTTTGTGTTCATCGACCCAACCATGGGGACCAGTATGCTCACCCCGTGGATGGATGCGTCGTTGTGGCCGTCTGCATGGATGCGCAGCCAGCAGTCGACACCCGCTTTGTTCATCATCAAAGCACGCTCCGAGTTGGAGATGTTGACATCGTGAGTGGTGCGCGTCATGACGACGACAGCGCCCAGCTCTTCCAATCTGTTTTTGAGCTTTAAACCCACCTGCAGATTGACCACATATTCAGGCACGCGGGTAAAACGCCCTTGTGTACCCGCCGTCACCTTTTTGCTCATCACGGTGCTGCCCGGGCGAACCGGCTCCAGTGCGTTGTTCGCATAGCGTTGATGCCCCGGGTCGAGCCCGATGAGGATGCCTGCCAGCGGCAGCGTATTGTCTTCCAGCGCGCATACGCCAAGGATGCAAAGCCGCAGCCTGGTGTAATCACCGATGCTCAAAGCGC
>CAZNVX010000203.1:4471-6005 GCA_964576225.1 uncultured Christensenellaceae bacterium | reverse complement strand
CATAGAAGTATTGGCCGACCTGTTTGCCAATCCGCAGCTTGACGCGCAGGAGCTCGAGAAGGAAAAAGGCGTTGTGCTTGAAGAGATTGCCATGGTCAATGATAATGTGGAAGAGCTCGCGCACGAGAAAATATCTGAGATGTACTTCTCGGGAAGCACGCTGTCGCAGCCGATACTTGGATCAGCGGAGAATATAGCAGCGTTTACACGTGATGACCTCGTCAGCTATATCGACATGCATTATTACCCGGCCAACGTTGTGGTGGCGGTGGCAGGGCGATATGATGAACAGCGGCTGATGGATGCCGTCCAGACGCATATCGGGGGCTACAACCGCGGGTGCAAAAAAGAAAAAGCCGACTGTGAAAGCCGCTTTCTGCCGCGTCCCTGTACGCTTTTTATTGAGAAGGACGTTGAACAAACGCATCTGTGCCTCGCGTTTCCGGGATGTACCTTTGCCGATGACGACCGTTTTGCGCTGGCCGTGCTCAACAATGTTCTTGGCGGCGGCATGAGTTCGCGTCTTTTTCAATGCATACGTGAGGAAAAAGGCCTTGCTTATTCTGTTTATTCATACCCGTCGTCCTACAGCTATGCAGGCATGTTTTCGCTGTATGCCGGTACCACAGCGGCTAATGCCGATACCGTCGTCCGCCTGATGAAGCAGGAGATGGACCGTTTGAAGAAAGAGAGAATCAGCCCGGATGATTTCAGGCAGGGCAAGGATCAGCTCAAGGGCAATTATGTGCTGTCGATGGAGGGTACCAATTCAAAAATGAGTGCGTTGGGAAAATCGCTGCTTCTGCTTGACGAAATATATGACGAACAGGAAACCATTACAAAGATTGAATCCGTGTCTATCGACCGTGTTAACGATATGATCGATAGAGTGTTTGATTATTCGCGTATGTCGGCCGTGTTTGCGGGAAAAATTGAGAAAAAAAACGAGATACAATCATTTTTGGAGGGGTTTAATGGACAAGCTGGATAATATATTCAAGCATCAGCAGATGTTTGACAGCGAGCTGGCTGAGCGCCGGGGTCTGCAGGATATACCGATGGAAGTCTGGATACAGAAGGAGACGCTGGCCATGCTGTCTGAACTGGCTGAACTGATTGATGAGGTCAATTTCAAATGGTGGAAGAATGAGAAGCCGGTGCAGGTTAACAAAGTCAAAGACGAGCTGGTTGATATACTGCACTTTTTTGTGAGTATGTGTTTAAAATCAGGCATGGACGCCAATGAACTGCACCAGCGATACCTGGATAAAAACAAAGAGAACTTTGCAAGACAGCACGGGACATCCCAAAAAAAAGGCTACGAGGTTGGATAGCGATCAACAAGAAAAGCGAGGGGCTCAACGCGGCAAAAGCGCGGATTGAATCATAGTGATTAGGTTTTCTCGAAAGGGGCTCTGGCGCCTCTTTTTTGTTTTGTTCGCTTTCATGCTTCACTCACCGTTCAAATAACGCATACTATACGGTATGCATACATCATCAGGGGGTATCATGATGCAAAGCGTACTGATTATTG